>NZ_JBEAAM010000008.1:0-168307 GCF_040066175.1 Fontimonas sp. SYSU GA230001 | reverse complement strand
TCCTCCGATGATCCCGCCGCCCCGCCGGCCTTTCAGGCTCACTTCACGTTGGAATCACGCACCCCCTTCAGGCTCATGTGTCATTGGAAGAGGCTAAGTCTCGACGGGCGCGAGGGATTTCCTTAAACTGCGCGGCCCCGACGTGGTGATGTAGCTCAGACGGTTAGAGCGCGGCACTCATAATGCTGAGGTCGGTGGTTCGATTCCACTCATCACCACCAGTTTTTCCTTCTAAATCAATAGTTTATCTCCTGACCGAATTTTCGGATCAGGGGTTTTGCGGGGTTTTTGGACAAGAGTCTGGACAAGACGTCCGGATTCATGGGTTCAAGAACGGCCGGATACCGCCATTGCTCCAACCGGAGCGGATAATGGCAAAACGGCAGACGCAAAACGCGCAGCACATCCCCCACGGCACCATCGATCAGCATGGCACGCGCTACCGTGCACGCGCGATCATCGACGGCACGCTGTACTCGAAATCCTTGGCGTCCCCCCCGCGTGACGCGGGACTCCGGCGATCCGTGCTACAGGCGGCCATCAGCCGAAACGCCCGGAAGCGGCCGATTTCCGGGTCGGAGCCGTCTCTTTTCTCTGTGCAGCCTGCGGGCAGGCGCAACGCCTGACTCCGCAAAATCAATATCTTGCGCGCGGCGGTTCATCGTCAGACAAGGTGACCGACCGAGCATCGAACACCGGATGGACAGTGGCGATCAGACCGATCTTGCGTCATCATGAACCATCAAGATGGATCATGATGGAGTTGGCCATGACGACTGCCGTCCGCGAAAAGTTTTCCTCCCAGGCCGCTCCTGAGGTGCTGGCCGCATTGCGCCAGATCGCTGAAAGCCAAGGCCGCCAGTTCCAGGCGGTGCTGGATGACGCCCTGCGCGACTACATCGACCGGCAGCAAAAGGAGCGCCCCCGCCGTCACGTGATGGCTTCTTTCGCGTCCAGTCTGGATGAGTTCGACAGCCTCTACCGAGAACTGGCCAAGTAGCCCGTGGCGCACGATTACCTGACGGTGGCCGATGTGCTGGGCATGCACACGGTGCTGATGCAGCGTTACGGCGGCGCGCCGGGCGTGCGCGATCCCGGAGCGCTGGAAGCCGCGCTGTTCCGTCCGCAGACGGGGTACTACGACGATATCGTGGCCGAGGCGGCTGCGCTGATGGAGAGCCTGGCGATCAGCCATCCGTTTGTAGACGGTAACAAGCGCATCGCCTTTGCCGCGGCCGAAGTGTTCCTGCGTATCAACGGCTGGCGCTTGCAGCGTGCGCCGATGCAGATCTATGCCGAGATGATGCAGATGTTCGAGTCGGGAACGTTCGACATCGCCCACCTCGATCCCTGGCTACGGTCTTTCGCCGTAGCCGCAGCGTGATGGCATGAACGGATGCTTACGATAGCTGTCTTTATATACAGCCATCGGGGCGGTCCTGCTGCGTTCCGGCGCCATCCGGGGACTGCGCACATGCCCCGGATTTTTCGCCCTGGCTGTCAATTCACGGACTTATTTCTTTCATTTTCATATCGTTGAATGAGTCACACCGACCCGGACTGGCCCTTCTGCCAATGACAGGAACGGCGGCGGCAGCGCATAGTTTGACCACATGGACCGCGCAACTTCCATCCAGGGCGGCCGGTCAAGGCAGCATGAAATTGGTCTAGGCCTCTCGGCCACCGATCGGAGATGAACATGGTGATCGAGCTCGTTCGCAGCAGCGACAAATCCCCCAAGGTGAATCAGGACCTCGTCGCGATGCTGCGCGAGGTGCTGGCCATGGCCGAGGCGGGCAACATCCAGGCGGCCGCGGTGGCCTACGTCCAGGACGGCACACCCTCGATCTGTTACGAAGCGGACGGATTCGAGGCGGAGGTGGCCTGCGCGGCACGGCAAGTGGATGAAGAAATGCGCAGCGTGCTGTTCTTCGATGCGGATACCGCCTGATCCGCCGCGCTGGAACCCGACGCACCATGACCCGTCTGACCTATCTACTGCTGGCCGCCTGGATCTCGGTGGCGCCGGGCGCGCACGCCACCCAGGCCCCCGACCCGCGTGATGCGATCATCGCCGCACGCGAGGCCGGAACGGCGCTCGACGCCGAGGGCGTGAAAAGACTCGCCGCGATGGGCGCACGGCTGCTCGACGTGCGCAGCGCGGAGGAATGGAAGGCCGGCCATATCGAGGGTGCGCAGCACGCCTACTGGCTGAACGTCATGGAGCCGGTGACCCAGCTGTGGCCCGACAAGAGCACGCCGATCGTCACCTACTGCGCGGTCGGCGCGCGCTCGCGTGCGGCGGCGATGCGCCTGCGCGCCGCCGGCTACACGCACGTCATCGCGATGACCCAGGGCGGCTACGCCGAACTGGTCCAGGCGGGGTTGCCGAAAGCGCCGTAGCGGGCACGCTCAGCGCTCGACCGTCAGCAACAGGTCGTGCGCGTTGACGATGCTGCCGCGGTGCACCAGCACCTGCTGGATGCTTGCATCGGCCTCGGCGCGGATCTGCGTCTCCATCTTCATCGCCTCGATCGACACGAGCGGGTCGCCCTTCTTCACCTTCTGTCCCGGCTTGACCGCCACGGACACGATCATCCCCGGCATCGGCGCGCCGACGTGCGCCGGATTGCCGTCCTCGGCCTTGGGCCGCTCGGCCGGACCGCTGGCACCGGCCTTGGGCACGCGCACGACGCGCGGCTGGCCATTGAGTTCGAAGAACAGCTTGACCGCGCCCTCCTCCGGCACCTCGGTCTTGCCCTGCAGCTTGATCAGCAGGGTCTTGCCGGGCTCCAGATCGACGGACACTTCCTCGCCTTCCTGCAGGCCGTAGAAGAACAGCGGCGTCGGCAGCACCGACACGTCGCCGTAGTGGCTGCGATGTTCGGCGTACTCACGGAACACCTTCGGGTACATCAGCCACGACGCCAGATCAGCATCGTCGAGCTTGCGGCCGACGGCCTTCTCGCCGTCCGCGCGCGCGGCCTCCAGATCGACGGCAGTCAGCGACGCGCCGGGCCGGCCTACGAGCGGCCTGGCACCCTTGAGCACCTTCTTCTGCAACTCGACCGGAAAGCCGTCCGGCGGATAGCCGAGCTCGCCGCGGAACAGCGAGATCACCGATTCGGGGAACGCGATCTCGCGCTCCGGATCAAGCACGTCCTCGGCATCGAGATCGTTGGCGACCATGAACAGCGCCATGTCGCCGACGACCTTCGACGTCGGCGTGACCTTGACGATGTCGCCGAAGAGTTGATTGACCGCCGCATAGGCCTTCGACACTTCCGGCCAGCGCGATTCGAGCCCCAGCGCGCGCGCCTGCTCGCGCAGGTTGGTGTACTGGCCACCGGGCATCTCGTGCCGGTAAACGTCGGAGGTGCCGGAACGGATGTCGGCCTCGAACGGTGCGTAGTAGCGACGCACGCCTTCCCAGTAGGTCGAGATCGCCTGCAGGTGCTCGAAGGAAACGCCCGGATCGCGCTGCCCGCCGCTGAGTGACGCGGCGATCGCACCCAGGTTCGGCTGCGAGGTCAGCCCGGACATGCTGTCGAGCGCGCCATCGACGGCGTCGCAGCCGGCGTCGATCGCGGCGAGCACGCTGGCGGCGCTGATGCCGCTGGTGTCGTGGGTGTGGAAATGGATCGGCAGACCGACTTCCTGCTTGAGCGCCGAAACCAGCGCGTGCGCCGCGCGCGGACGGCAGACGCCGGCCATGTCCTTGATGCCGATGATGTGCGCGCCAGCCTTCTCCAGCGCCCTGGCCATGTCCACGTAGTACTTCAGGTTGTACTTCGGTCGGCTCTCGTCGAACAGGTCGCCGGTGTAGCAGATCGCCGCCTCGCAGAGCATGCCGGACTCGCGCACCGCGTCGATCGCCACGCGCATGTTCTCGACCCAGTTGAGCGAATCGAACACACGGAACAGGTCGATGCCGTTGCCGGCTGCCTGCTGGACGAACTGGCGCACGACATTGTCGGGGTAGTTGGTGTAACCCACCGCGTTGGACGCGCGCAGCAGCATTTGCAGCAGGATGTTGGGCACCGCCTCGCGCAGCTGCGCGACACGCTCCCAGGGGTCTTCCTTGAGGAAGCGCAGGGCGACGTCGAACGTGGCGCCGCCCCAGCATTCCAGCGAGAACAGCTGCGGCAGCATGCGCGCGTAGTACGGCGCGATCGCGGCCATGTCGCGCGTGCGCATGCGCGTCGCGAACAGCGACTGGTGCGCGTCGCGCATCGTCGTGTCGGTCAGCAGCACCTGCGGTTGCTTGAGCATCCACGCGGCAAAGCCGTCGGCGCCGACCTGCTTGAAGCGGTCGCGCGTACCGGCGGGAATCTTCGCGGACAGGTCGAAGGCCGGCAGCACCGGCTCGGCCATCGGCGTGACCGGCGCCGTGCGTCCCTTCATCTCCGGATTGCCGTTGACGACGACCTCGCCGATGAAGCGCAGCAGCCGCGTCGCGCGATCGCGGCGCCGGGCGAAATGGAACAGCTCCGGCGTCTCGTCGATGAAGCGCGTGGTGTTCTCGCCGGACAGGAACAGCGGGTGGTTGATGACGTTTTCGAGGAACTGCAGGTTGCTCGACAGGCCGCGGATGCGGAACTCGCGCAGTGCGCGGTCCATGCGCTGGCTCGCTTCGATCGCGGTCGGCGCCCAGGTGGTGACTTTCACCAGCAGCGAGTCGTAGTAAGGCGTGATCACCGCCCCGGAATAGGCCGTGCCGCCATCGAGGCGCACGCCAAAACCGGCGGCGCTGCGGTACGCCGTCAGGCGGCCGTAGTCGGGCGTGAAGTTGTTCTCCGGGTCTTCGGTGGTAACGCGGCATTGCAGCGCGTGGCCATTGAGCGCGATGCCGTCCTGCGCCGGCACGCCGCAGGCCTCGGTACCGATGGCGGCGCCCTCGGTGATGCGGATCTGCGCCTTGACGATGTCGATGCCGGTGATTTCCTCGGTCACCGTGTGCTCGACCTGGATGCGCGGATTGACCTCGATGAAATAGAACCTGCCAGTGTCCGCATCCATCAGGAACTCGACGGTGCCGGCGTGGCTGTAGTTGACCGCGCGGCCCAGCCGCAGCGCGGCCGCGCACAGCTCGGCGCGCTGCGCCTCGTCCAGATACGGCGCCGGCGCGCGCTCGACGACCTTCTGGTTGCGCCGCTGCACCGAGCAGTCGCGCTCGAACAGATGCACGAGGTTGCCCTGCAGGTCGCCGAGGATCTGCACCTCGACGTGGCGCGCGCGGCGCACGAGCTTTTCCAGGTACACCTCGTCGTTGCCGAAGGCGGACAGCGCCTCGCGGCGGGCGACGTCGATCTGCGTGGCCAGATCGGCTTCGGACTCGATGACGCGCATGCCGCGCCCGCCGCCGCCCCAGCTGGCCTTGAGCATCAGCGGGTAGCCGACCGCCGCGGCCTGCGCCCTCACCGCGGTGAGATCGCGCGGCAGCGGGCCGGTCGCCGGCATCACCGGCACGCCGGCCTTCACCGCGACCTCGCGCGCCGCGACCTTGTTGCCGAGCGTGCGCATGATCGCGGGACTGGGCCCGATGAACAGGATGCCGGCGCTGGCGCAGGCCTCGGCAAACTCCGGGTTCTCGGACAGGAAGCCATAGCCGGGATGGATCGCATCGACGCCCGCCTGCCGGGCGACGCGCAGGATGCCGTCGATGTCCAGGTAAGCCGCGATCGGCTTCTGCCCGGCGCCGACGCGGTAGCTCTCGTCGGCCTTGAAGCGGTGCAGCGCGTAGCGGTCCTCGTTGGCGTAGATCGCCACCGTGCGGATGCCCAGCTCCGCGGCCGCGCGCATCACGCGGATCGCGATTTCCGAACGGTTGGCGACGAGCAGCTTGCGGATGCGGCGCATGGTCTGACACTCGCGGGCAGGCGGAGGGCCATAGTCTGCCGGGAGTCGCACGATCGCGCCGCCTGTGTCGCTCCGTCCGTATATGCCGATTCCGGACAGGCGTCGGCATCGGGCAAACGGGCGGCACCCTCTCCGGGTACGCCAGCCGCTACAGTGGAGCCCTTCACTTCTCTTCGTCGGACATGGCAGTTTCCAATCTCGGCCAGATCCTGGACCGGCTGCAGGCCTGGCACCCCTACCCCCGTGCGATGCTCGTGTATGTGGACATCCGCCACATGCGCAGCATCAACCAGCTGGCGGCGCCGTCCGGCGGCGATGCCGTGATCCGCGACGTGTTGCAGGTATTGTCCGAATGGGCCGGCGAACAGGGCGTGGCCGATCGCGTCTGGAGCAACGAGTTCGTCGCCGCCAAGGCCGTGGACAACGGCCAGACCGCGATCGAGGAGACCGCCGATCTGCGCGAACGGCTGGGCCGGGTCCGCTATGCGTCGGCGATCGGCGAAAACAGTGTCGCGGTATCCCTGGGCCTGGTCGTCACGCATGACGACGGGCGCTGGGCCGCGCACGTCGCACACGCGGCGGAGGCCTGCGTGGCCGCGAAGAAGCGCGGCCTGAACCAGATCGTCAGCTATGCCTCGCTCGGCCGCGCCGCAGCGGATGCCGCGATCGACGCCGGACACGTGCGGGAGTTTCGCCGCCTGCGCGACGAAGGCTTGCTGCTGCTCGATCCGCAGCCGGTGATGGACATCCGCGGCGCGCGGCCGCGCCTGGCCAAGGCGGAATTCCTGCTGCGCCGGATCGGCGCCGATGGCAGTCACCACACGCTGCCGGTGAGCATGATCGAGACGATGGAGTACTTCGGCCTGTCCACCGAGCTCGATGCGTTCTCGGTGCACTACGTGCTGTCCTGGGCGGCGACACACCAGGACATCCTGGAGCGGCTGGACGGCATCACGCTGAACCTCTCGGCGCGCACGCTCGTGGACGGCCGCTTCATGAACCGCCTCTACCAGGACGCGCGCAGTCTCGGCTTGCCGCACGGCAAGCTGGGTTTCGAGATCACCGAGACCGCCGCGATCCAGCACCTGGATCTCGCCGCCGACCTGATCCGCGATTTTCACCAGATCGGCTGCACCTTCAGCCTCGACGACTTCGGCTCCGGCCTGAGTTCCTTCGGCTATCTGCACTCGCTGCCGGTGGACGAGGTCAAGATCGACGGCCGCTTCATCCATGACATCGCGGCCAATCAGGTCTCGCAGGAGATCGTGCGCGCGATCCAGCAGATCGCACAGGCCACCGGCAAGCGCACCATCGCCGAGTTCGTCGATCACCCAGACAAGCTGACGACACTCCAGACGCTGGGCATCGACTATGCGCAGGGCTGGCTGTTCTATCCGGCCTTGCCCACCGAACGCCTGATCGCGCTGTTGGCCGATGCGCCGGTGAGCGCCCGCCGCCAGGCGGCCTCCAGCCGATAGTCCGGACCCGGCGTCGTTCACCGCCGTTCGAAGCAGTTCGCCGCTGTTGCAGGCCATAGCTCGCCGTCGGCACTGACCGGACGGACAGGCCGGACTGCAATTCCGGCCAATACGCCACAGTATGTTTGCATCGCAGCATACGGCGCAGTATGGGCAGCCCGGAGGCTGCCCCCCTTCCACTGCGCCGGAGTCTCCCCATGCCTCAGTACCACCCGCCCCTGCGTGACATGCAGTTCGTGCTGCACGAGTTGCTCGACGTGAGCGCCCACCTCCAGGCACTGCCCAAGCATGCGGATTTCGACGCGGAAACACTGAACCAGATTCTCGAGGAAGCCGGCCGCTTCGCCGCGGAAGTCGTGTTCCCGCTCAACCAGTCGGGCGATGCCGAAGGCTGCACCTATGCCGGCGACGGCATCGTCACCGCACCGAAGGGCTTCAAGGAGGCTTACCAGCAGTACTGCGCAGCGGGCTGGCCATCGCTGGCCTGTGATCCCGCCTACGGCGGCCAGGGGCTGCCCGAACTGGTGCGCAGCGTGCAGTACGAGATGCTCAACTCCGCGAATCAGTCGTGGACCATGTACCCGGGCCTGACCCACGGTGCCTACGCGGCACTGGTCGCACACGGCTCGCCGGAGCTCAAGGCCACCTATCTGCCCAAGCTAATTTCGGGCGAATGGACCGGCACGATGTGCCTGACCGAGCCGCACTGCGGCACCGACCTGGGCATCCTGCGCTCCAAGGCCGAGCCGCTCGCCGACGGTTCCTATGCGATCTCCGGCACCAAGATCTTCATCTCGTCCGGCGAGCACGACCTCGCCGACAACATCATCCACCTCGTCCTCGCGCGCCTGCCGGACGCGCCGGCCGGCACCAAGGGCATCTCGCTGTTCATCGTGCCCAAATTCCTGCCGCGCGAGGATGGCAGCCTCGCCGAGCGCAACACGATCAAGTGCGGCTCGATCGAGCACAAGATGGGCATCCACGGCAATGCGACCTGCGTGATGAACCTCGACCGCGCGCGCGGCTGGATGGTCGGCGAGCCGAACAAGGGCCTCAACGCGATGTTCGTGATGATGAACGGCGCGCGCCTGGGCGTGGGCATGCAGTCGCTGGGTCTGGCCGAGGTCGCCTACCAGAACGCGCTGGCCTATGCGAAGGAGCGCCTGCAGTCGCGCGCCCTGACCGGCCCCAAGCTCAAGGACAAGCCGGCCGATCCGATCATCGTGCATCCGGACGTGCGTCGCATGCTGCTGACGCAGAAGGCCTACACCGAGGCCGCGCGCGCCTTCTGCTACTGGATCGGCCTGCTGATCGACCAGGAGCACGGCCATCCGGACGAGCAGGTGCGCAAGGACAGCGGCGAGCTCGTCGCGCTGCTGACGCCGGTGATCAAGGCCTTCATCACCGACAACACCTTCGAGAGCACCAATCTCGGCCTGCAGGTGTTCGGCGGCCACGGCTTCATCAAGGAATGGGGCATGGAGCAGTACGTGCGCGATGCCCGCATCAACATGATCTACGAGGGCACCAACACGATCCAGTCGCTGGACCTGATCGGCCGCAAGGTGCTCGCCGACGGCGGCGCCAAGCTGATGAAGTTCGGCAAGCTCGTGCAGGGTTTCATCGCGGAGAACGCCGGCCGCGCGGACATGAAGGAGTTCATCGAGCCGCTGATGGACCTCGGCGACAAGGTGACCCAGCTCACCGCCGAGATCGGCGCCAGGGCGATGAAGAATCCGGACGAGGTCGGCGCCGCCGCGGTGCCGTACCTGCGTGTGGTCGGCCATCTCGTGTACAGCTGGCTGTGGGCGCGCATGGCGCGCATCGCGCTCGACAAGCCCAACGACGATTTCTATGTCGCCAAGCTCGCAACCGCGCGCTTCTACTTCGCCCGGCTGCAGCCGGAGACGGCGATGCTGATCCGTCAGGCACGCGCCGGCAGCGCGTCGCTGATGGCGCTGGACGCCGCGCTGTTCTGAGATCGCTGCGACCGGACGGGCGGGCGGACTTGGCGTCGGCCCGCCCGTTATCCTGTGCGCCCCGCTCTCGACCCTGCCGCCGCACCGATGATGCTCCCCGCCCCGATCTGGCGCCGCTTCGCCGCGGCGGTGTACGACGGCCTGCTGCTGCTCGGTCTGTGGATGGTCGCGCTGATGATCGACACGGTGGTGCGCGACGTGGTCGGCATCGAGCGCGAGTGGCATGCGCTGCGCGCCTACCTGTTCCTGATCGGGCTGGCCTTCTTCGGCTGGTTCTGGACCCACGGCGGGCAGACCCTGGGCATGCGCGCCTGGCGGCTGCACCTGCGTCGCAGCAACGGCCAGCCCCCGCGCTGGATCGACGCCGCGCTGCGCTACGCGCTGATGCTGGTCTGCTGGGGCATCGTGCTGACGCCGGCGCTGCTGCAGCTGCCGCGCCTGGCCAGCGCGCCGCATGCGAAGGCCGTGACCACGACCACGGTGCTGGCCACCGCTCTGGGCCTGCTGCTGACGCGACTCGACGCGCGGCGCCGCGCGCCGCAGGACTGGCTCAGCGGCACGGAAACGGGGTACGAGCCCAGTCCGCCCCGCTGATCAACGGGCCTTGGGCTGCGGCCGCGTGATCTTGGCTTCGAGATTGGCCTTGACCTCGCGCGCATCGAAGGCCTTGAGCTCGCCTTCGGGCTTGGTGCCCTTGCTCAGGACGATGTAGGCCTGCGCCTCGTAGCTCGTTTCCGGCTGGCTGCTCGACACCGCGACCGCGGGATACGGATACCAATAGTAATAGCCCAAGCCGTAATAGCCGGTGATCGTCTGCTGGTAGCGCGTGTCGGCGCCGGTTTCCTGGCTGACCATGACGAAGTAGTCGTAGCCGTTGTCCAGCGTCAGCTCCGCGGCCCGGTACAGCAAGTAGTTCTCGACCGTCTCCCGCGACGTGGCGCTGTTGCCGGCGAACGTCACGCGATAGCGGTTGCTTTCCAGCCTCTGCTCGCTGTAGCCATAGCCGCGGTCCTTGGGCTGGTACGGGGTCGCCCGGAAGCAGCCCGTCAGGCCCGCGACCATCAGGCCGGCCAACAGGGCCTTGATCAGTATCGATGCGCGCATCGTCGAACCTCCGCCACGACATGCCTGGATATCGGTTAGATGCTGGATCGGTCCCAAGGTTCGTGCATGGACCTGGATCAATGAGTGCACTCAGCGCGCACGCTGCAGCCGCGCGACGGCCAGGCCGAGCATCGCCAGGGTCGGCAGGCTGGCCGCCACGGCCGGTGGCCAGGCATAGAGCTGGCCGAAGCTGGCGGCGACCTCGTTGACGACGTAGAACACCAGTCCGACGAGGATGCCGACCAGCAGCCGCTGTCCAGCCCCTCCGCCGCGCTGCGAGCCGAGGCAGAACGGCACCGCGAACAACATCATCGCCATGACCGTGACGGGCGCGACCAGCTTGCGCCACAGCGTCATCCGGTACTCGCTCGCATCCAGGCCGTTGTCCGCCATGTAGGCGATCAGCCGCAGCAGGCCGGGGGTCGAGAGACTGTTCGCTTCGAGCACGAACAGGCGCAGCACCTCCGGCGAGAGCGTCGCCGCCCAGTCCATCGCTTCGATCTGCTGCGCCTGCACGCCATCTTCACCGAAGCGCGTCAGCCGCACGCCGGACAGCCGCCAGTGGCCGTCCTCGTAGCGGGCCGACTCGACGTTCATCACCTGATCGACCGTCAGGTCGGAGCCGAGCGTGTAGATATCGACATTGGCGATCGCGTCCTCGGCCAGCAGGCCGCGGATATGGACGATGTTGGCGCCATCGCGCAGCCAGACCGGCTTGGCGGTGAGTCCGCCGCGCACCTCGTAGCGCGCCTCGGACCGGTAGGCCCGCGCGGCCATGGTACCGGCCGGCCCCAGCCAGTCCCCGAGCACGAGCGCGAGCGCCCCGAGCAGCACGCCAGCCGCGAGCGCCGATCCGCCCAGGCGCAGGATGGTGACGCCGGAGGCCCGCATCGCCGTGATCTCGTTCTGCGCCGCGAGCGCGCCCAGCCCCATCAGCGTGCCGAGCAGCGCGATGATCGGCATCAGCGTGTACAGGCCCGCCGGGATCATCATCACCGTGTACCAGAGCAGCTCAAGCATGCCGAAGCCGCCCTGCCCGGTTTCGTCGATCTCGGCAACGAAGCTGATGAACGTATAGATCGCCACCAGCGCCAGCCCGCTGATCGCGGTGAAGCCCAGGATCGTGCGCACCAGATAGCGGGTGATGCGGCTCACGCGCGCACCCGCTGGAACAGGTTCAGCCGCCGCGCGACGAGCACGAGCGCCCAGGCCAGCATCAGCCCATGCACCCACCACAGGCCGAGCGCTTCCGGCACCTTGCCCTTGGCGATCCAGGCCTGGCCGATGCCGAGCAGCTGCGAGTACAGCAGATACGCAGCGATGCCGACGACCAGCTTGCCGTAGCGGCCCTTGCGCGGCGCGATGTGCGACAGCGGCACCGCCAGCAAGGTGATGATCAGCACCGACAGCGGCGCCGCGTAGCGCCACGCCAGCTCCGCCTTGTCGCGGGCGTCTTCCGAACGCAGCAGCTGCGCGGTCGGCATCAGCTTGCGCTTGGCGCTGATGTAGATGAACTCCGGCGGCGCCACCCGCGTCGACAAGCGGTCGAAGCGCATCACGTCGTAGGCCGCCGCACCGGGCACACCGCGATAGCGATAGCCCTCCACCAGACTCACACTGCGCTCGCCGGTGACCGGGTCCGTGCTCTGATTGCCGCTGCGCGCAGTGACGAAGCTGACGCCATCCTTCTCCTCGACCTGGGCGACGACCGTCTGCAGACGGCTGCCGTCGGCCGACATCCGCTCGGTGTAGAACACCGCCCGGCCCTTCATCACCGACTTGAAGCGGCCCTCCTCGAAGGGATTGAACTGGATCAGGCGTGCGGCGTTCTTGACCAGGTAATCCGCGGTGCGCCCCGCCCAGGGGCCAACCTGGAACGACAGTGCGGCCGTCAGCAGTGCCAGTCCAACCCCGAGCAGCACGAAAGGCCGGTACAGCGCACCCAGGCCGACGCCACAACCCATCATCGCGGCGACCTCGTTGTCGCGGTACAACCGCCCCAGCGAGAGCATGATCGCCAGCATCAGCGAGACGGGAATCAGGATCACGAGGTACTGCAGGCTGGACAGCACGGCGACCTGCAGCAGCAGTTCGCGCGGCAGTTCACCGGCGGCCGCCTGCGCGAGGAAGCGCGCGAAGCGCGTCGCCAGCATGATCGCCAGCAGCACGAAGGTCACTGCCAGCCAGGCGCCCCCCGCCTCGCGCAGCAAGTAGCGGTCGAGAATCCTGTTACTCATGGTCGCGGCGGTCACGCACCCGCGGATTATGCCTGCACCGCGCCCCTGCAGGGCCCGGCGCGGCGGTGCCGTTGTCGTGCGTCCCGGCCGCGCAGCTAGAATATGCGCCCACACCGCGCCGATGCCGGCAGGGAGTGCATCCCCGCTGCCGCGCCGACGCATCTTCGACCCGCATCCACGCCGCGTCCGCCCGCCATCGCGGACGCGGGCATCTGCACGAGAAAGGCATGGAATACTTCGTCAAGAGCGGCAATCCCGAAAAGCAGCGTGTCGCCTGCGTAATCGTCGGCATCTTCGATCGGCGCACGCCATCCGAAGCCGCGGAAATCATCGACAAGGCCAGCGATGGCGCGATCGCCAGCGTCCTGCGCCGCGGCGACATGGACGGCAAGCTCGGTACGACCGTCGTGCTGCACAACGTCGCCGGCACCTTCGCCGACCGCGTGATGCTGGTGGGGCTGGGCCGCGAGCGCAGCTTCGACGAAGCCGCATTCCGCAAGGCCATCGCGGCTTCGTCGCGGGCGCTGCGCGCGACCGGCGCGATCGACGCCTGCTCGTACCTCACCCACCTGCCGGTGAAGGGGCGTGACTGGCGATGGAACGTCAGCCAGGCCGTGCTGGCGACGGAGGATGCCTACTACCGCTTCGATGAATGCCGCGGCGCCAAGGCGCGCGAGGATCTGCCGGTCGTCAAGCTGGAACGCTACACCTTCGACGTGCCCAGCCGCGCCGACCTGCCCGCCGCCAGCCAGGGCCTCACCGAGGCTCTGGCGATCGGCAAGGGCGTCAGGATCGCCAAGGATCTCGGCAACCTGCCCGGCAACATCTGCACGCCGACCTATCTGGCCGAGCAGGCGAAGAAACTGGCATCGGGCAGCGGCATCAAGGTCAAGGTGCTGGAACAGACCGAGATGGAGACGCTGGGCATGGGCGCGCTGCTGTCGGTCGCCAAGGGTTCGCGCCAGCCGCCCAAGCTGATCGTCATGGAATACTTCAAGGGCCCCAGGGACGAAAAGCCGATTGCGCTGGTCGGCAAGGGTCTGACCTTCGACGCCGGCGGCATCTCGATCAAACCGTCGGCGGCGATGGACGAGATGAAGTTCGACATGTGCGGTGGCGCCGCGGTGATCGGCACGATGGCCGCGATCGCCCAGCTCAAGCTGCCGCTCAACGTCGTCGGCATCGTCCCCGCCTCGGAGAACCTGCCCGACGGTCAGGCCAACAAGCCCGGCGACATCGTCACCAGCATGGCCGGCCTCACCATCGAAGTCCTCAACACCGACGCCGAGGGCCGCCTGATCCTGTGTGACGCGCTGACCTATGCCGAGCGGACCTACGAGCCGCAGCTGTGCATCGACCTGGCCACGCTGACCGGCGCCTGCGTCGTCGCGCTCGGCGGCGTCGCGTCGGGGCTGTTCACCAACACGCCGTCGCTGGGCCGCGCGCTGCTCGCCGCCGGCGAACTGACCGGCGACAAGGCCTGGGAGCTGCCGCTGTGGCCGGAATACGACGAGAACATCCGGAGCGAGTTCGCCGACGTGGCCAACATCGCCACCAAGAACGCGCGCGATGCCGGCGCGATCATCGGTGCGACTTTCCTGCACCGCTTCACCAAGAAGATGAAATGGGCGCACCTGGACATCGCCGGCACTGCCTGGACCGGCAAGAAGGCGTCCGGCCGCCCGGTGCCGATGCTGACGCAGTACCTGATCGACCTGGCGACCCGCCACGCCCACGACTGAACGCAGAGGGACACGCGCCGCGCCGCGCGCCCAATGACCCGCATCGACTTCTATCTGCTGCCCGAAACCGCCAGCGCCGACGGCGGCCGGGTCATGGCCGCCTGCCGCCTGTGCGACAAGGCCGCCGGCGCCGGCATGAAGGTGTACGTCGCCACCCGCGATGCCGCGCTGGCGGACGAGCTCGACGGTGCACTGTGGAGCTTCCGCCAGGGCAGCTTCGTCTCGCACGAACGCTACGATGGCGCCGTACCGGCCGAACCGGCACCGGCAGTGCTGATCGGCGCGGTGGAGCCGCCGGACAGCCACCACGGCGTACTGATCAACCTCGACGCCGAGATCCCGGACTACTTCAGCCGCTTCGAGCGCGTGCTCGAACTGGTGGCTGGCGATCCGGCACAGCGCGCCGCGTCGCGCGCGCGCTACAAGTTCTACCGCGATCGCGGTTACGAACTGAACACCTACGAGCAGAGCGCCAGCGGCGGCTGGACCCGGCGCAAGCCCTAGGAGCGGCCCCGCCGCGCTGGATGGCGGCCCTGCGGAGCGCGGCGATGCGCCCGCTACAATTCGCTACTTTCGCGCTCCGGCGCGTCTTCTGACCCAACGGCATGGACAAGACTTACGACCCCAAGAGCATCGAGGCGCGCTGGTGCGAGGCCTGGGAGACGGGCGGCTACTACACGCCGGAATCGGTCGCGCGGCTGCGGGGTGTGGACCGCACGACGCTGCCGCCGTACTGCATCATGATCCCGCCGCCCAACGTCACCGGCACGCTGCACATGGGCCATGCGTTCCAGCACGCCGTGATGGATGCACTGACGCGCTACCACCGCATGCGCGGCTTCGACACGCTGTGGCTGCCCGGCACCGACCACGCCGGCATCGCCACGCAGATGGTGGTCGAGCGCCAGCTCGCCGCGCAGGGCATCAAGCGCACCGACCTGGGCCGCGAGAAATTCCTGGAAAAGGTCTGGGAATGGAAGGAGTACTCCGGCGGCACCATCACCACGCAGATGCGCCGCATGGGCAACTCGGTGGACTGGACGCGCGAGCGTTTCACGATGGACGAGATGCTCAACAAGGCAGTCACCGAGGAGTTCGTGCGCCTCTACGAGGAGGGCCTGATCTACCGCGGCAAGCGCCTGGTCAACTGGGACCCGGTGCTGCTGACCGCGATCTCGGACCTGGAAGTCGAGAGCCGCGAGGAGAACGGCAAGCTCTGGCACTTCCGCTATCCCCTGGCCGACGGCTCCGGCCACCTGGTCGTCGCAACGACCCGTCCCGAGACGATGCTCGGCGACACCGCGGTGGCAGTGCACCCCGATGACGAGCGCTACCGGCACCTGATCGGCAGGACGGTGGAGCTGCCGCTGTGCGACCGCGAGATCCCGATCATCGGCGACACGTATGTCGATCGAGAGTTCGGCACCGGCGTCGTCAAGATCACGCCGGCGCACGACTTCAACGACTACGCCGTCGGCCAGCGCCATCGTCTGCCGATCCTCAACGTCTTCACGCCGACCGCGCACATCAACGACGAGGCGCCGGCGGCCTACCGCGGCATGGACCGCTACGACGCGCGCAAGCGCATCGTCGAGGACCTGGAGAAACTCGGCCTGGTCGAGAAGATCCAGGACCACAAGCTGATGGTGCCGCGTGGCGACCGCACCGGCGTCGTGCTCGAACCCTTCCTCACCGACCAGTGGTTCGTGAACATGAAGGCGCTGGCCGAGCGTGCGCTCGACGCCGTGCGCGACGGCCGCATGCGCTTCGTGCCGGAGAACTGGGTCAACACCTACAACCAGTGGCTGACCAACATCCAGGACTGGTGCATCTCGCGCAACCTGTGGTGGGGCCACCGCATCCCGGCGTGGTACGACGAGGCCGGCACCATCTACGTCGGCCGCAGCGAGGCCGAAGTGCGCGAGAAATACGCCTCGCGCCTCGCGCCCCGCGCCTCACTCAAACAGGACGAGGACAGCTTCGACACCTGGTTCTCGTCGGCGCTGTGGCCGTTCTCGACGCTGGGCTGGCCGGACAAGACCGACGATCTCGCCCGCTACTACCCGACCTCCGTGCTGGTCACCGGTTTCGACATCATCTTCTTCTGGGTCGCGCGCATGGCAATGATGGGCCTGCACTTCATGGGCGAGGTGCCATTCCGCGAGGTGTACATCACCGGCCTGGTGCGCGACGCCGAAGGCAACAAGATGTCGAAGTCCAAGGGCAACATCCTCGACCCGCTGGACCTGGTCGATGGCATCGGGCTCGAGGAACTGGTGCAGAAGCGCACCACCGGCCTGATGCAGCCGCAGATGGCGGCGAAGATCGAGGCGGCGACGCGGCGCCAGTATCCGGCCGGCATCGAACCGGTCGGCGTCGATGCGCTGCGCTTCACCTTCCTCGCACTGGCCTCGACCGGCCGCGACATCCGCTTCGACGCCAGCCGCGCGTCCGGCTACCGCAACTTCTGCAACAAGATCTGGAACGCCGCGCGCTTCGTGCTGATGAACACCGAAGGCAAGGACTGCGGCATCGATCCGGCGCTGCCCTGCGAACTGTCCACGGCGGATCGCTGGATCGTCTCGCGCCTGCAGCGCCTCGAAGCCGAAGCCGCCGAGCATTTTCGCAGCTACCGCTTCGACCTGCTCGCGCAGGCGCTCTACCAGTTCATCTGGAACGAGTACTGCGACTGGTACCTGGAACTGTCGAAGCCGGCGCTGCAACAGGGTGACGAGGCCGCGCAGCGCGGCACACGCCGCACGCTGGTGCGCGTGCTCGAAGCCGCACTGCGCCTGCTGCATCCGCTGATGCCCTTCATCACCGAGGAAATCTGGCAGCGCATCGCGCCGCTCGCTGGGCGCAGCGGTCCCAGCATCATGCTGCAGGACTACCCGGTCAGTGAACCGGCGAAGATCGACGAGGCCGCCGAAGCCGACATCGAGTGGCTCAAGGGCTTCATCCTCGGCGTGCGCCAGATCCGCGGCGAGATGGACATCGCGCCGGGCAAGGTGCTGCCGCTGCTGATCCACAACGCCTCCGCATCCGACTGCGAGCGCCTGCAGCGCATGGACGCGAGCATCCGGTTCCTCGCCCGTGTCGAAACGCCGCGCGTGCTCGCGGATGGTGAAGCTGCGCCGCAGGCGGCGACGGCCCTGCTCGGCGCGATGAACCTGCTGGTGCCGATGGCCGGCCTGATCGACAAGGATGCCGAACTCGCGCGCCTGGCCAAGCAGATCGCCAAGCTCGAAGGCGACCTCGCCAAGACCGAGGCCCGCGTCGGCAACCCGAACTTCGCCAAGGCGCCGGAGCATGTCCAGCAGCAGACCCGTGACCTCGCCGCGAAGCAGCGACAGGATCTGGTGGCCCTGCGCGCCCAGGAGACGCGCATCCGCAGTCTCTGAGCGGTGGGCGACGCGGCTTTCTAGCGCGCGCGCACCACGCGAAGCTCAGGCTTGGTGCCCGGGCGCGTCGAGGCCGGACGCGCGCACGGGCCCTTCTCCAGGCACTCGACGCAGTCGTTGAGTGTCTGGCTGATCAGCGTCTGGTTGCGGATCATCTCCATGCGCGGCCAGGTCGCGCGCTCACCTTCGAGCATGAAGCGCTTGACCGATTCCATCGTCGGGTTGGCGGTGACGTTGGCGTACCGCCACAGACTGACCTCGGGCAGGATGTTGATGTTGCCGCGGTACTCCTGGTCGAGCACCGACGACGACAGATCCAGCGCGCGGCGCAGGCCGCCCGCGGTCGGCAGGTTGTGGCGCGCCAGGTCGATCAGGCTCTTGGCCTGGCCGCTGACCGTCGAGTAGAGGTAGTTGCGCGCCGCGTGCAGCGGTCCGCCGTGGCCGGGCTCACGCCGCGACACGAACGGCAGCACGTGCGGGTTGGTCTGGCTGACGATGAAATGATTGACGTTGTGCAGGCGGCGCATGCGCAGGATCGGCAGATCCGACTTGAGCGAGCCGTCGTTCCAGCGCAGCAGCGGCATGTAGGGCACGCGCTCGCCGCGTTCGTCCTGCGTCATCAACATCACCGGAGGGAACAGCACCGGCACCGCGCACGAGGCCAGCACCGCCTCGTGCAGATACAGGTACGGGAACGTCAGGTAGTTCAGCAGGCGCGGCGGCTGGTTCACGCCGGCCGGTGACACGGTGATGTTGATGACGCGGCCGGAGCGTTGGTGCGCTTCCTCGAAGGTGAGGTCGCGCACGTTGGCGGCGATCGCCTTGCGCAGCTGCGCTTGATCGGCGATCGCACGGTTCCGCAGCATGTCGCGCAGCGGCAGGATGCGCCAGAAGTGGTAATACGCCGCTTCTGGATCGAGCAGCTGCTCGACCTCGTCGGGACCGCGCGTGCCGACCGTCGCGCAGACGATGGACCCGGCGCTCGAACCCGACATGATCGACGGCACCAGCCCCTCGCGGAACAGCGCCTTGACCACGCCGACATGGAACAGGCCCAGCGTCGCGCCGCCGGAGAGCATCAGCGCGGAGCGGCCGTAGCTCTGCGCGACCTCGGTGAAGAACTTGAGCTTGGCCGCGTGCGGGAACTCCGGGACGTCGAGATCGCGCAGGAATTCGAGTGCCGAGGCGATCTCGGTGATGTAGTCGTGAATCAGCTTCTTGGTGCCGACCCGCGCGTAGTCGTACAGCCGCGGATTGCCGGTGTTGCCCAGATTCCAGTGCAGTCCCTGACGCAGGTGATGCACCAGCTTGGTGATCTGCATCTCCTGGCGGTACTGACGCACCTGGCGCAGGCGCGCCCGCACCAGCCGCCAGTCGTAGTGCTCCGAGGTGTCGTCGAGCCGCCATTCGTCGAGCCCCTCGTAGTGATCCAGGGCCTCGGCGGCCTCCCGCCACGACGCATAGTCCGTGGCATGGTGCAGCGCCTTGCGCAGCTCGCGTTGTTTGGAATCCACACAGTCCTCCGCCATTGCTTCGATGACGCGTATGTTGCGGTGCCACAACCGATGCCGCAACCGGAAAACCGGCGGTGGACGTGCACGGAGTCGGCCCAGGGCGACCGCCTGTCCGCCGCCGGATCGTTGCAGACGTCGGCGCGGCGCCCACGATGCCGGCGTTACCCCCTACACTGCTGCGTCCCGCCCTCGCCGATCACACTCATGAATCCGCCGCTGCAGCATGCGCTGGAACGCCTCGAATCCATCATCCTCGGCAAGCCGGCGCAGCTGCGCCTCGCGCTGGCCTGCCTGCTCGCGCGCGGCCACCTGCTGATCGAGGACATTCCCGGCGTCGGCAAGACCACGCTCGCACTGGCGCTGGCCCGGGTGCTCGGACTTGAATTCCAGCGCGTACAGTTCACGTCCGACCTGCTGCCGGCCGACATCCTCGGCGTGTCGGTCTATGAATCGCGCGAGGGCGGATTCCGCTTCCATCCCGGTCCGATCTTCGCGCAGCTGGTCCTCGCCGACGAAGTCAACCGCGCCAGCCCCAAGACGCAGTCGGCGCTGCTCGAAGCGATGGAGGAACGCCAGGTCACGATCGAGGGCGCGACGCGCCGCCTGCCGGATCCATTCTTCGTCATCGCCACGCAGAATCCGACCGAGCAGATCGGCACCTTCCCGTTGCCGGAATCACAGCTCGACCGATTCCTGATGCGTATCTCGCTGGGCTACCCGCCGCCGGAGGCCGAGCGCGCGCTGCTGCAGGAGCGCGAGCGGCGCAGCCTGCTGCAGGAGCTGGCGCCGGTGCTGACGCCGGCCGAGTTGATCACGCTGCAGGGGCAGGCGCAGCAGGTGCGCACCGCGCCGGCGCTGGTGGACTACCTGATGGCGCTGATCCAGCGCACGCGCGAACTGCCGGGCCTCAAATCCGGCCTGTCGCCGCGTGCGGGACTCGCACTACGCCGCGCCGCGCAGGCCTGGGCACTGATCGAAGGCCGCAGCGGGGTGATTCCCGAAGACGTGCAGGCGGTCTTCGTCCCCGTGGTCAATCATCGCCTGTCGGCGGCGGCCGAGCGTGAGGGTGGCGCGCCCAGTGCCGAGGAGATCCTCGCGCAGGTCGCCATCCCCTGAGCACATGCGCGTCTGGCTGATCTTCAAGATCCTGCTGCACCCGATCCGCTACGCGCAGGACCGCATCGACGCCTGGGTCATGGCGCGGGTGCGACGCCAGCCGGGACCGGTCGTCATCACACGCAACCGCGTGTACATCCTGCCGACGCGCTTCGGCTACTTCTTCGCCTTCATGCTGCTGATCATGCTGCTCGGAGCGATGAACTACTCGAACAGCATGGCCTTCATGCTGACCTTCCTGCTCGCCGGCATCGGCCTGGTGTGCATGCACCACACGCACGCCAATCTTGCCCACCTGCAGCTGCGGACCGGCCACTGCGAGCCGGTGTTCGCCGGGGAAACGGCGCATTTCGAAATCCGTGTGGACAACCCGGCCGCACATGCGCGCTATTCGCTGGCCCTGAGCTGGCCCAAGGAAGAGGCGCTGGCCCAGCCGGCGGACGTCGCCGCACGTGCGTCGGGCGTGTTGCTGCTGTCGCTGCCGGCGACGCGGCGCGGCTGGCTGCAGGCACGGGTGTTCAGTCTGTCCACCGAGTACCCGCTGGGCCTGTTCCACGCCTGGACCTGGGCCGAGCTGGACATGCAATGCCTGGTTTTCCCCCGTCCGGCCGCGGCCGGTCATGCTCCGCCGTCCGGCGCCGGACACGGCGGCCTCGCGAGCAGCGAACGCAGCGGCCAGGACGAGTTCGCCGGTCTGCGCAGCTATCGGCGTGGCGACACGCCGCGCTCGATCCACTGGAAGAGCTTTCCCAAGCTGCCGCAGCCGATGGTCAAGCAGTTCGCCGACACGCTCGAACAGGAACTGTGGCTGGACTGGTCGGCACTGGGACATCTCGACACCGAGGCGCGCCTGTCGCAACTGACGCGCTGGGTGCTGGACGCCGAGGCCGGGCGCCGCGCATACGGACTGCGCCTGCCGGGCACCGTGATCGCCCCCGGCCGCGGTGACGCGCATCGCTTCCGCTGTCTCAAAGCGCTGGCGCTGCACGGGACACCGCCGTGAAGGAGTATCTGCCGCTGGCGACTCTGTTACGCCTGCTGGCGGTGCTGGTGCTCGCGCTGTCGCCGCACGCGATCCGTCTGCCGCTCTGGGAAACCGCCGCGATCCTCGCGCTCGTCGTCTGGCGCGGACTGGCGGCGTACAAGCAGTGGCGCATGCCGCCGACCTGGGTGAAGCTCGGCATCACCCTGATGGCCTTCGGCGGCGTAATGGCCAGCTTCGGCCGCATTTCCGGCCTCCACGGCGGAACCGGTCTGCTGTGCGCGATGGCCGCACTCAAGCTCCTCGAGTTCAAGGCGCGCCGTGACGTGATGGTGATGGTCTTCCTGATGTACTTCCTGCTCGTCACGCATTTCCTGTTCTCGCAGGAAATCTGGACCGTCGCCTACCTGCTCGCCTGCGTCACCGCGATCACCGCGCTGCTGATCGAAGTCCAGCATCTGGGCGCACTGCCGCCGCGCCAGACCCTGCGCAAAGGCGGCGCGATGGTGCTGCAGGCACTGCCGCTGATGCTGCTCATGTTCGTGCTGTTTCCGCGCATCCCGGGACCGCTGTGGGGACTGCCGGCCGACGCCGGCGCGGCACGCAGCGGCCTGACCGACAAGATGGGCCCCGGCGACATCTCCAGCCTGATCGAATCCGACGAGATCGCCTTTCGCGTGCACTTCCGCGGGTCTGCCCCGCCACCCGCGGCGCGCTACTGGCGCGGTGCCGCGCTGGACCATTTCGATGGCCGCAGCTGGGAGGAAAGCTTCGCGCAGATCCTGCCCGACCGGCCGCCCGACCTGCAGCTGCTCGGCGATCCGGTGCAGTACGAGATCACGCTGGAGGCCAATCGCATGCGCTGGCTGTTCGCGCTCGACATGCCGGACGCCCGCAGCCTGCCCGCCGACAGCTTCATCAGCCGCGAAGGTCATGTCCTCGCCGACAGGCCGGTGTCCGAACGGCGCCGCTACGAGCTCACGTCATACCCCCGCTATCGACTGTGGCCGGACCTGGCGCAGCGCACGCGTGCGCGCTTCCTGCGACTGCCCGAGGGCTACAACCCGCGCACGCGCGCGTTGGCGCAACGGCTGCGCGCCGATACCGCCGACGACGAAGACCTGATCCGCAGCGCGCTACGCATGTTCCGCGAACAGGGTTACATCTACACGCTGCGGCCGCCGCGGCTGGGCCGCGACAGCGTGGACGACTTCCTGTTCGTCACGCGTCGCGGCTTCTGCGAACACTACGCGAGCGCCTTCACCTTCCTGATGCGTGCGGCCGGCATCCCGGCGCGTGTGGTCATCGGCTATCAGGGCGGCGAGCTCAACGAGATCGGCGACTACTACGTCGTGCGCCAGTCGGACGCGCACGCCTGGTCGGAAGTCTGGCTCGCCGGCAAGGGCTGGACGCGCGTCGATCCGACCGCGGCGATCGCACCAGAACGGATCGAACGCAACGTCGAGGCGGTCATCAGCCTGGCCGAGGGCCTGCCCCGGCATCTGTCGACGCGCACGCGGCTGCGCTTCTATTTCGAGGCGCGCTGGGACTGGATCAATGCGCAGTGGAACGGCCTGGTACTGGCCTATGGTCCGGAGCTGCAGCAGGAGTTCCTCAACCGCTTCGGGCTGGGCGAGCTGCGCCAGATGATTCTCGCGCTGACGATCGGCGGCACCGGCCTGCTGGCGATCTTCGGCCTGCTCACGCTGCGCCAGTTCGCGCCGGCCCGCAGCGACGATCCGGCGCTGCATCAATGGCGGCGGATCACGCGACGGCTGGCGCAGCTCGGACACGCGCAGCGGCCGGACGAGGGACCGCTCGACTACGCGCGGCGCATCGGCGCCCTGCGCCCCGACTGGGCAGAGCAGATCGCACAGGTCGCGCGCCTGTATGTGCGCAGCCGCTACCTGCACGCCCCCGACCGCGCGCGCCAGGACGAGCTGGCGCGCGCCGTGCGCGCCTTCATACGGCGCGCGCGACACCGATCATAACTGCGCGCGGATCGCCCACAGGTCCGGAAACAGCGGTTTGAACAGCGTGCCGCGCAGGTAAGCCGCGCCGGCCGATCCGCCGGTGCCGGGCTTGACGCCGATGGTGCGCTCGACCATGCGCACGTGCCGATAGCGCCACTCCTGCAGACCTTCGTCGAGATCGACCAGCCGCTCGCAGACCTGCGCGACGAAGCCACCCACCCGGTAGATGGCGACCAGCTGCGACTGCATCTCTGTAGAGCCCACGTACACCTCGGTCACGTCGCGCCGCAACAGCGCCGCCGGCACGGTGCTGCCCTGCGTGACCAGATAGCGCAGGAAGTGGTCGTAGAGCGTGGGCGCCGACCAGGCCCGTTCGAGCAGCACGCGTCCCGGCGAACCCGGCGGATGCAGTTCGAGCACGGCGGCGCGCTTGTGGCCGAGCCGGAATTCGAGCGCGCGAAACTGCGCGGACTGGAAGCCGCTCGCGGCCTCCAGCCGTGCGCGGAAGGCGTTGAACGACAGCGGGGTCATCGTCTCCAGGATGTCCACCTGTGCGACCAGGGTCTTGAGGATCGTCAACTTGCGCTTGAAGGTCGCCAGCGCCGCGTCCGTACGGCCCGCATCCAGTGCGGATTCCAGCGCATCGAGTTCGTGCAGCAGCTGCTTGAACCAGAGCTCATAGACCTGGTGGATAATGATGAACAGCGTCTCGTCGTGCTCGGGACCATCGGAACGTGGCGATTGCAGCGACAGCAGCTCGTCGATGCGCAGATAAGAACTGTAGGTCAGTGGTTTGGGCAGCGTTTCCATGCCGACGCACCGGAGGAGAGTGAATTCTCATTATGAGTGACCGCATCGCGATCGGCCCGTCGGTGCCGCGGCGGTCCAACCGCTTCCTGCGCTGGCTCGGGGGCACGATCCTGCGCCTCGCCGGCTGGCGCCTGGACGTGCGGCTGCCCGATCACCCACGTATGGTGATCATCGCGGCACCGCACACCTCGAACTGGGACTTCGTCTATGGCATGGCGGCGGTGCTGAAGCTGGAAGTGGATCTGCACTGGTACGGCAAACACACCCTGTTCGCATCGGCGCTCGGGCCGCTGCTGCGTTGGCTCGGCGGACTGCCGGTCGATCGCGGCGCACCCGGTGGCGTCGTGCAGCAAACCGCCCAGGCGTTCAAGGAACGCGCGCAGCTGATCATCGCGCTGGCGCCGGAGGGCACGCGCGCACATCGTGCGCAGTGGAAAAGGGGGTTCTACTACATGGCACGGGCAGCGGACGTGCCGGTGGTCAGCGCCTACATCGACTACGCACGCAAGGAGATCGGCATCGGCCCGGTGTTCACGCCCACCGGCGACTGGGACCGGGACATGAAACCGGTCTTTGACTTCTATCGCGGCGTCACCGCGAAGCATCCGCAGAACTTCGCGGTCGAGGAGATCCCGTAGGAGTTCCGGCCGCCTGCAGCGGGTCGCGCACGCGCGCCAGCAGCAGCGCGCCGACGATGAAGAACCCCAGCAGTGACAGGATGGCCAGGCGCGGACTGCCGGTGAACTGGGCAGTCAGGCCGACGACGGTCGGTCCGAGCACCGCGGCGAACTTGCCCATCATGTTGTAGAAGCCGAAGAACTCTCCGGCCTTTTCGGCCGGGATCAGGCGAGCGTAGTAGGAGCGCGACAGGGACTGGATGCCGCCCTGCACGCAGCCAATCGCCGCCGCCATCAGGTAGAACTCGGTGACGCTGCCGAGCCGGTAGGCCCACAGCGTGACCGCGGCATAGACCGCCAGCGCCAGATAGATCGCATGGCGCGTGCCGATGCGGTCGGCCAGCCAGCCGAATGCGATCGCCGCCGGAAAGCCGATGAACTGCACCATCAGCAGCGCGACGATGAGGCTGTCCGAGGCAAAACCCAGCTTCATGCCGAAATCGACCGCCATGACGATGATGGTGTCCACGCCGTCGATGTACAGCCAGTACGCGAGCAGGAACATCCACACCGCGCGCAGCTCGCGGATGTGCTTGAGCGTCTCCAGCAGTTCACGCCAGCCGGTGCTGCCGCTCCGCGCGGCGCCTTCCGGCACGTGGCGGAACAGCGGCAGCGCGAACACCGCCCACCACAGCGCCACGCTGACGAAGGCCACGCGCGTCGCCAGCGCCGCGTCGGCCAGCCCGAACCAGGCCGGCTCGAGCGCCATCGCCACGTTGACGGCGAACAGCAGGCCGCCGCCGAGATAGCCCAGGCCGTAGCCCAGCGCCGAGACGCGGTCCATCTCACGCGGCTGCGCGACCTGCACCAGCAGCGCGTCGTAGAACGACAGCCCACCGAAGAAGCCGATACGGCCGGCGATCGACAGCGCGATCGCCCAGCCCCACTGCCCCTTGCCGACCAGGTACAGCGCCGCCGTCGAAACCACGCCGAGCAGCGTGAAGGCCAGCAGGAAGTCCTTCTTCGCCGCACGTCGGTCGGCGATCGCGCCCAGCCAGGGCGCGAGCAGCATGACGACCAGACTCGCAACCGTCGCAGTCAGGCCCTGATAGAGCGTCTGCGTCTGCGGCGCCACGCCTTGCGCCCAGTACTGGTTGAAGAAGATCGGGAAGAAGCCGGCGAGCACGGTCGTCGCGAAGGCCGAGTTGGCCCAGTCGTACAACGCCCAGGAGATCTGCGAACGGCGCCGGGGTGTCACAGGTTCAGGGCCAGGACGAGCGCGTCCTCGCGACCGCCGTGCGCCGGGTAGTAGCCGCGGCGCTCGCCGATCGGCGCGAAGCCGAAGCCTTCGTACAGCCGTTGCGCAGCGGCGTTGGACTTGCGCACTTCGAGCAGCAGCAGCGCTACGCCGGCGGCGCGCGCGACCATGAGCAGATGGCGCAGCAGGAACTGCGCGAGCCCGCAGCGCCGGTGCGCGGCGGCGACGCAGATGTTGAGGATGTGCGCCTCGCCGGCCGCCATGCTCATCATCGCGTAGGCGAGCACGGCGTCGTCCCCATCCGTCACCACCCAGGCGCTGTAACCGGCGCGCAGGCAGTCACGGAAGATGCCCTCGCTCCACGGAAAATCGTAGGACGCGGACTCGATCGCCAGCACCTGCGGCAGATGTGCCGCCTGCATCGGACCGAGATGCCAGGCCGGCTGCAGCTGGGCGCTCAAGCGGACGCCCTCAGGAGCCGGTGCACGCGCTTGAGATCCTCCCAGCTCTTGGCTTTCTCGCGCGGGCTGCGCAGCAGGTAGGCCGGGTGGTAGGTGACCAGCACCGGCGTCTGCGCGGCGCCATAGTGGTACAGCGGCCCGCGCAGCTTCGACAGCGGCGTGTCGGTGGACAGCAGGCGCTGCGCGGCGATGCGGCCGAGCGCGACGATCAGCCGCGGCTCGACCAGCTCGATCTGGCGGTCGAGGTAAGGACGGCAGGCTTCGACCTCGTCGCTCTCCGGATCGCGGTTGCCCGGCGGCCGGCACTTGACGACATTGGCGATGAACACGGCGTGTTCGGGCCGCGTTTCCGTGCGCGCGCGGCCGATGCTGGCGAGCATCTCGTCGAGCAGCTTGCCGGCACGCCCGACGAAGGGCTCGCCCTGGGCATCCTCGTCCGCACCGGGGCCTTCGCCGATCACCATCAGCGGCGCGCTCTGCAGGCCGACGCCGAAGACCGTCTGCGTGCGCGTCGCGCACAGCTTGCACGCGCGGCAGTCCTGCACGGCGGCGCGCAGGCCGCTCCAGTCCGCCGGCGCCTGGACGCGGGCCGCGCCGGGTGCGGCGGCGACGGCAGCGACGACCGGCGCACCGGCAGCGGCCGACGCGGGCGCCGGTTCGCCCTGCCTCGCCGCAGCGGCGCGCGGCACGCCGGTCGCGGCGACCGCTTGCGGCGCGTGCGCGGCGGCGTCACCGGCGGCGCGGCGCCGGTAGGTGTCGATGCCGAGGAGATTGAGATAGTGACTGCGGCGTGGACCGTCCATCGGCCGATTGTAGGCAATCACACCCCCGGCCGCCGCTGGTAGGCGATGCCCTGCCGGTCGTCGCAACGGGCGGATCCCTCGACGGACGCGTGCCCTACAGTGTGTCGGCCTACCCTGGCACGCCAACGACTTGAACAAAGGACGGACCCGATCATGACCCGTACCCGACTCTTCCCCGTGGTGGCACTGGCAATCGCCAGCCTGCTCTCCGGCTGTCTGGCCGACCGCTCGGGATCGGGCGCCAGCCCGACGCCACCGCCCAACAACGTGCCGCCGGTGGCCGTGCCGGACGTTTACACCGTGCAGACCGACAGCACGGCGACGAGCCTCGACGTCATCGCCAACGACATCGACAGCGCCGGCGGCGGACTGACGCTGTCCAGCGTGACGCAGGTCAGCACCGTTCCGCCCGGCAGTCCGGGCACGGTCGAGATCGTGGACAACGCGCTGAGCTACGCGCCGGCTGCCGGCTTCATCGGCGCCGAGACACTGCAGTACACCGTGACCGACGCCAACGGCGCCACGGCCACGACGATCGTGCTGATCACCGTGCTGCCGGTCACCGCGCCGCCGATCGCCGCCCCCGACGTCTTCACCGTCGCGCCCGACGCGACCGACGTGGAACTCGACGTGCTGGCCAACGACATCGACCTCACCGGCACCGGCCTGAGCCTGACCGCGGTTTCGTCCGTGGCGACGGTACCGCCGGGCAGCGCCGGCACGTTCACCATCGACAACGACCGCGTGATCTACACGCCCGCATCCGGGTTCCTCGGCGTCGAGACGGCGCAGTACACGGTGACCAGCGGCGGCGGGCAGAGCGCCATCGGCACGATCGCGATCCTGGTCTCGCCACTGGGCCCCGGCATCCCGCCGGTGGCGATCGCCGACGCCGCGACGGTCGCGACCGACTCGGCCAGCGCCGCGATTGCGGTGCTCGCCAACGACATCGACACCACCAGCAGCGGCCTGACCGTGACCGCGGTCGAGCGTGTCGCCGCGCTGCCGCCGACCACCGCCGACAGCTTCGACACCGACGGCACCGTCGTGAACTACACGCCGGCGGCCGGCTACAACGGCGTCGTCACGCTGCGCTACACGATCACCGACGGCAACGGCCAGACTTCGACGGCGCCGATCGTCATCACCGTCTCCCCGCTGGCGCTGCCGCCGATCGCCATCGCCGACGTCGTCACCGTCGCCCAGGACAGTGCGCCGATCAACATCACCGCGCTGGCCAACGACCTCGACGTCAGCGGCACCGGCCTGCAGATCACCTCGGTCGCGGGAATCACCACGCTGCCACCGGGACAGACCGGCAGTTTCACGGTCGCCGCCGACGGCCAGTCGATCATCTACCAGCCGCTGCCCGGCTTCGCCGGAATCGAGACCCTCAGCTACGGCATCACCGACGGCAACGGTGCAACGGGGACTGGCGTCATCACCATCACCGTGACGCCTGCCATCCTCACGCCGCCGCCCGTCGCGCTGCCCGACGTCGGCGTCGCCACCTCGGGCGTCGCGCCCACGCCGGCGAGCTTCAACGTGCTGGCCAATGACGTCGATCCCGCCGGTGGCGGGCTGACGCTGACCGGCGCTTCGATCACGCTGGCGCTGCCGCCCGGCGCCGGCAGCGTCGCCATCGTCGGCAACCAGGTCGTCTATACGCCGGCGGCCCTGTACACCGGCAGTGTCACGGTCACCTACACGGCGCAGGATGCGCTCGGCCGCACGACCACCGGGGCGCTCGTCATCACGGTCACGGCGCTGTAGGGTCCCGCTGCTGACACGCCATGCCCCTTGCGATCCGACAACGGACGCCGAGGGGCATGGCGTGGCCAATTGACGGATCGAGCTTAGCGGATGATTCGCTGGGAATCGTTCCTGCTGCTGCCCGTGAGCTCGACGCGCTACACCACGTCACGGGACACGACCTGGCTATACAACATTCATAGACCATGTTGTACAGTCAGCAGCCATGTACGTCGAACTTTCCACCACCGCACAGACGGGCTACGCGCAGCTTCTGGATGCGGTCACGGCACGCGAGCTGCATCGCACCGCCGCCGCCTTGGCGGGCAGTTTCAGCAGCAAGCGCATCGATGGCAGGACCTACTGGTACTACTCGTATCGCCTGCCGGGGGCGGGCGTTCAGCAATCCTTCGTGGGACCGGATTCCGGGCGCCTGCGTACGTTGATCGCGGAGGCCAAAGCGCCGCAGCCGGACAACACGCGGGATCTCGTGAGGTCGTATCTCGCACTCGGAGGGTCCGCGGCGCCGCCGCAGCAGGTCAGCCTGCTCAAGCACTTGGCGGACGCTGGCTTCTTCAGGGCCGGTGGAGTGCTCATAGGCACGCATGCCTTCCTGTCTTACGCGAACGTGCTGGGCGTTCGTTGGGACGGCGGCGACCAGACCACCGACGTGGATCTCGGATGGACAGAGAGGCATCTCTCCATCGCCGTTCCTGCTTCGCCGAAAGTGGATCTGCACGACGCCCTGTCGACGTTCGAAAGTGGCTTCGTGCCGACGGCCATCATCGGCAAGGGACTCGGCGCCGCATACCATTCCAGGAAAGACCCCGATTTCCGCGTCGATTTCCTCACGACATTAAGCAAGCGTGGCAAGGGGGCGCGCCATATCGAAGCGCTCAACATCACGGCCGAGGCGCTGCCGTTCATGGAATTCAGCCTCGAGCAGCCGGTTCAGGCCGTTCTCTTCGATACCCGTGGCCGTACAGTTCTGGCCAATGTACCGCCGCCGGCCCGTTTCGCCATTCACAAGCTCATCGTCAGCGACCTCCGGGGCATCAAGTTCCGCGCGAAGATCACGAAGGATCTTGGCCAGGCGGCATCCGTCATCGCCTGGTGCACAGCTCATGATCCCGAGAGTCTGGCGGACGCACGTGCAGAAGCCGAGAAGCGCGGCCCCTCATGGCGCCGCTCGCTCAAGGCTGGCTGGGCGCAACTGCAACGCGTACATCCCGCAGTGGCCGCTGCTGCAGCCGAAACGTTAGGGTAGGCATCGCGAGAGGTTTTCAGCTTTCGTCTCGTCGCCGAGGACCATGTTCGGCTGGCCGGCGAAGAGCGGGGCGGTTCGACCGGACCGATTGACATCCCACAACGCAGAAGCCCCCGTCTCCGGGGGCTTGCGCTTGCTGTAGCTGATGCCCACAAGGGGCGTGCCCTTTACAACCGCAGCAGCGGCGGCATGACCTTCAACCAGACCTCATCCGTCCGGTCTGCCACGGCTGCCCTGCCCTTGGGCGAGGCTCTGGACAAGCACAGCTCTTTGTACCGTTGCGCCGCCTGCACGCGCTCTGCCCATTCTTCGTCGGAGATCGGCCCACTTCTCACGACATGAACATCCGGTCCGTCACGACGGGAGTCTTCGAGGAACTCGACGAGGTCTTTGGCTTCCTGGTCCTTGGCATCGATCGGCTCGAACTGGTGCGGGTCGAAATTATACCGCAACCGGGTGATTTCCGGGACGTTTTCAGGACATTATTGTAAGCAGTTTCAACGAGATACGAGAGGTTCGCGGCGTCGTTCCCGTCCTCCCACTGCAGCGCCATCCGCTCGTCCGGGAGCGTCGGTTCGAGCTGCAGCTGGTGCGGTTACAGGTGGCGCGCCCGGAGGGAGTCGAACCCCCGACCGCCGGCTTAGAAGGCCGATGCTCTATCCAGCTGAGCTACGGGCGCGTGGCGCGGATTGTAGCGGTCCGCACGCTCATCGACTGAACCGGCGCGAGAGATCGAGGATGCCCCGGAACCGGGGCATCCTCGATGCAGCGTCCGGACTCAGCGCCGCAGGTGCCGTGGCCAGAGCCGGCGCCGCGCAAGACCGAGCAGCAGCAGCGGCAGCAACAGCGCCGGGCCGGCGGCGCCGCCGAAGCGTCCGCCATCGCCCGATCCGCCACCGCCGCCACCGCCGCCACCGGCCTTGCACACGAACGGACTGAAGTCCTCCTGGACGCCGGTGAGGTCGGTGCTGGAGCGTGACGGCGCGACGGCGTTGAGGCCGTTGCCGCGCTTGGCAAAGCCGTCCGAGCAGCGCCGGTAATCCTCGAAGTCGGTCGCCAGTGCCACCGACAGGACCGCGTCGCGCGCCTCGGTGTAGGTCGCATCCGCGGGCGTCATCTTCAGGCCGCCGATGATGTAGTCCTTCATGCGGCGCTGCGCCTCGCCGAACGAATGACGCGGATCGTTGAGCAGGCCGGCGTAGCACTCCCAGACCATGTTGGCCCAGATCTCGCCGGCGTTGTGCACCTCGGAGTTGCTGGTCCCGGGGCCGCCATCCGGTGTCGGTTCGCCGTCGCTGAGGTGCTTCAGGGTGAATGCGTTCTTGGCGAAGTCGGTGGAATACGGCGCGCGCCGGATGCCGGAGAAGAAGTTGTTGCTGACATACCAGGCCAGGCCGTAGGCGCCCTGCCAGGCGTTGTTGCCGGCCACTTGGCGGTCGTCGGCGCGGGCCGAGAGCATGAAGGCGTCGATGTCGCCCCAGCCCTCGCTCATCGCGCCGGACTGCTGATTGCTGGAATCGGTCAGGCGATGGTGCACGTAGTGAAAGTACTCGTGCGCGATGATCTGGTTGTCGAGCGTGCCGTCGATATCGGTCGAGGGATTGCGCTGCAGGTGCATGGTCACGGCGGCACCCGCGGCGAGCTGCGCCTTGAGTGCCTCGCCGTCGGCCTTGCGGATCATCACCGCCGGAATCTGGTAGATCGGATCGGTCGGGCTGGCGCCGGCGTTGACCGGGATGTCGCCGTTGCCCATCGAGATCGGGTCACCGTCGCTGTTGTTGATGACGATCATCGCGACCGCGCCGGACGCCAGCGCGTGCTGCGCCTTGGTGGTGAAGTTGCAGTTGCCGCGATGGATCAGCGCGATGTTGCCGGTCAGCGCCGGGTCGGGCATCGCCGGCACGGACGGCGGCGGCAGCGGCAGGCCGGGATTGGGCGCCGCCTCGCCGCAGCCGTCGGCGGCGGCCACGCCTTCGTCCTCGGTCGCCAGGACCAGGCTGCCGTCGAGGTCGTAGCTGGTCGGCCCGAAGGCCGCAGCGGCGAACTTGAGCGGGCCGGAGTCCACCGGCGCGGTCTGCCGCACCTCGCCGACCAGCAGGCCGTCGAACAGGTACTGCTGCATCACCGGCGAGCTGCCGTCGCGCGGCGTCGCCATGTTGGCGTTGTTGCGGCCGGAGCCGTCCTGGCCCTGGGCCAGGATCGGATCGCCGTCGGCGCCGCCGCGGCCGTAGTTGTCGGTCTGCGCGTTGCCCGCGGCCTCGTCGAAGCCGTGGTTGTACCACCAGTCGTGCAGCCAGTTGTTCATGTAGAACAGGTTGACGACGGCGGCGTTTTGCGCGCTGGCGGTGGACGGGTCCTCGTCGGCGCCGATCGGGTAGTCGAACGTGCGCGTCGATGTGGTCTGCGCGCGCAGCTCCAGGTCCGGCACGCAGGAGTTGACCGGCGGCGGCACGGCGAGGCCGACCGACGGCAGGTCGATGTTGTCGAGGCAGGCATCGACGTGATTGCCGGTGGTCTCGCTCGCGTCGTCGGCGAGCCAGGGGTCGCCGGTGACGATGCCGGCGTGCTCCAGCGTCACCAGCCGCGTCGCGGCACCGACGCGCACGATCGGGTCGGTGGGCGCGCTGCCGGGGAACGGCGTGTAGCCATTGCCCAGCGGCGCGTCGTAAGGCTGGAAGGGCGCCGTGTCGTCGGCGAACACCCGGTAGGTGAACGCGGCGTCGGACCGCAGGTTCTTGCGGTGCAGGATGCCCAGATCGGACGCGGACACGACGAAGGCGTAAGCGATCAGTTCGTCGTTGGCGCGCGCCCGTGCGAACAGCTCGACGTAGTACGCCGGCAGCAGCGTGTCCTGCGCCGGGTAATAGACCTTGCGCACGCGCGGCGCGCGCTCGAAGCGGTGCGAGCCGGCCAGCACCGGCATCGAATACAGCTCGTAGGCGTTCTTCACGGCCGTCAGCTGCAGGGCCGACGGCGCCACGCTGCCGCCGAGATTCGCCCACGCGGCGGCGATCGCGTGCGGCGCATCGAAGGCGAAGCCGTGACCGGCGACCGCCACCGGGTCGTAGCCGGTGGCGAAGTAACCGGATACGGCGACCGGCCGGTAGCTGCGGTCGAGCAGCACGTTGAGCGCGCGGTAGTACACCTCCAGGCCGTTGACGCGCTGGCGGAAGCGCACGACCGCCGGGCCGTTGCCGTTGAACTGCGCGTCGATGACCTCGGCGTCGTCGATCATCGCCGCGGTCAGACCGAGGCTGCGCGCCTCGTTGCGCAGGTGGGCGCGGGCGTGTTCGATCAGCAACTCGCGCCCGGTCAGCGGGCCGACCGCGGCGACCGGCGCGTCCTTGCGCGCCCACAGGAAGCTCGGCTTGCCGAGCGCACGGTCGTAGAGGGTGCGCTGGTGACGGCCCGCATAGTCGGGCACCGGCGAGGCCCGGCCCGCCGTGTCATGCAGAAACCTGTCGAAGTTGACCAGCCCCGGCAGCTCCGGGTCCGTCGCGCCACCGGACGAGGACGCCGTGGTCGCATGCGCCAGCGCCTTGCTCGGGCCGGTGACGCAGGCCGCCGGCGCCGCCGCGGTCAAGGTCAGCCTGCCGCGATAGGGCGTCGGCTGCGACGCGATGAACGGGCACACCACCGCCGTGTAGGCGCCGGCGGTCGGGTTGGTCAGGCCCACGTTCTCCTGCGGGCTGCCGCCGTCGCTGTAGCCGAGCAGCTCGCCATCCTGATAGACCGCCAGCACCAGATCCGGATCGGTGAAAGTGCCGCTCGGGTCCGGCGCGCCTTCCGTCCACTCGACATGGAACTCGGCGAAGACGTTGACGCCGCTGGCGCCGGCCGGGACGGTGAGGTTGATCAGATGCGAGTCGTCCGGACCGCCGTCGATGCAGGGCACCGGCTCATCGACGACACCGCCGGTGGTGCCGATGCCCGACGTGCCCGGCAGCGCGGTCCCGGTCCACTCGACGACCACGGTCTGACCGGGCGTGACCGGCACCGTGACATCCTGCGCTGCCGGGTCCGAAGCCTGCGCCCGACCCGCCCAGAGCGCCCACAGCGCCACGCCCGCCGCCAGGCACACGTTCCGCTTGCCGTTCATGTCCATGCTCCGATGTGCGCCTGTCGCCGGCAGCGCAGGCACGGTGTTAAGGATTGGTGAATATCCTACGCCTTGTCGGCAATTCCCGGTGCGCGGAGAACTACCCAGCGCGGCGCTCACGGCGGCCGCTGCTGTCTGCGGTACTCGCTGGGGCTCAAGCCCGCGCGCTTGCGGAACGCGCGTGCGAAGTTCGCGGCATCGGCATAGCCGAGCTCGTGGGCGATCTGGGTGACGCCCAGTTCACCGGCTTCGAGCAAGGCCCGCGCCCTCTCGTGGCGCACCTCGTTGGCCAGTTCGCGGAAGCGCACCCCTTCGCGCCCCAGATAGCGGTCCAGCGTGCGCACCGACAAATTGAGCGTGCGCGCGAGCTCCACCTGGGACGGCAGACCCTCTCCGGATTCGCGCAGCATCATGCGCACCCAGTCGGAAACCTTGCCGCCGGCGACCGCCTTGCGCACCAGCGCATTGCAGCGGGTCTCGGCCATCTTCACGGCGGTCGGGTCGGACAGCGCCAGCGCGTGCGCTCGGAAATCGGTCGCGAACAGCATGCGCAGGCCGGGCACGCTCTCCCAGCCGAAATGGCAGCGCGCACCGGCCAGTTCCGCATAGCGCGCCACGTGCGGCGGCTCGGCAATGGACAGGTACAGGTCGTATTCGGGCATGTGGCCGGCGAGCAGCTCGCGCAGCTCCCAGTGGGTGGCCGCGGCCACCGCCTCGAGATGGAACTGCAGGCACAGCGGGCTCATCGACACGACGGGCGTGAACAGGATCTCCGCACGCTCGCGCGTGGCGCGGTAGCGCATGCGGAAGGTCGGCATGATCAGCTTGAAGTAGCGCGCGGCGAGCCGCAGCGCGTAGTCCGCGTCCGGGCTGCTCAACATGCCAAAGCCGAGCAGGCTGTGCGAACTCAGCTTGAGCGCGCGGCCGACGTCGAGCGCCAGATCCGCGCGTCCGGTCCGCGCGAAGGCCTCGGCGATCAGGGCCTCGACCTGATCCAGGCGCAGGCTCGCATCCGGCTGGCCGATGCGCTCGGGCGAGATCCGCGCGGCCGTGAGCACCTGCGCGACATCGATGCCGGCACGCAGCAGAACCTCGGCTGCACGCGCGTAGTAGCGTGCCGGCACCTCGATCGGGGGTGTCGCCTGCATCGCTCCACTGTCAACAAATGACAGGTTCGTGTCAAGAAATGACAGGACGTTTGTCTACCCCGCCTTCAAGAATGCCGCCCATCCCGCTGCCGCGGACACCGCGGGTGCATCATTGGCGCAAGGAGACCGAAAGATGACGACACAAGCCCTTTCTTATGGCGAATCGGCCTGGACCGACGGCAAACGCTATCTCTGGCTGCTCAGCCCGCTGGTGCCGGTGCTGGCACTGATCGGCCTGGGCCTGCACCAGATCACCGGCTTCGGCGCATTCGCCTGGTCCGGACCGCTGCTGGTCTATGTGCTGATTCCCCTGCTCGACTGGCTGATCGGCGTCGATCGCAACAATCCGCCGGAATCGGCGGTCGCCGGTCTCGAAAATGATCGCTACTACCGCGCCATCGTCTATGCCTACCTGCCGGCGCAGTACCTGGTGACGCTGCTGGGCGCCTGGATCGCCGTGCACGGCAACCTCGCGGTCTGGGAGTACGCCGGGCTGATCCTGACCGTCGGCGCGATCAACGGCATCGGCATCAACACTGCGCACGAGCTGGGCCACAAGAAGGAATCCTTCGACCGCTGGCTGGCCAAGTTCACGCTGGCGCCGGTCGCCTATGGCCACTTCTTCGTCGAGCACAACAAGGGCCATCACAAGAACGTGGCGACCCCGGACGACCCGGCGAGCTCGAAGATGGGCGAGAGCTTCTGGGCGTTCCTGCCGCGCACCGTGATCGGCAGCGTGCGCTCAGCCTGGTCGATCGAGAAGGAACGTCTGGCGCGCAATCGGCAGGGCGTCTGGAGCCTCGACAACGAAGTGCTGCAGGCCTGGGCGATGAGCGTCGTGCTGTTCGGTGCGATCACGCTGTGGCTGGGCTGGGCGGCGCTGCCGTTCCTGCTGCTGCAGGCCGCCTACGGGGCGTCGCTGCTCGAGGTGATCAACTACATCGAGCATTACGGCCTGCTGCGGCAGAAGCTGGCCAGCGGCCGCTACGAGCGCTGCACGCCGCGCCATTCCTGGAACAGCAACCACATCGTGACCAACCTGTTCCTGTACCAGCTGCAGCGGCACTCGGATCACCACGCCAATCCGACGCGCCGCTTCCAGGCCCTGCGCCACTTCGACGACAGCCCGCAGCTGCCGTCCGGCTACGCATCGATGCTGATCCCGGCCTACATTCCGTGGCTGTGGTTCCGGCAGATGGACCCGCTGGTGGCCAAGCACTACGACGGCGACCTGACCAAGGCCAATCTGCATCCACCCAAGCGCGCCGCCCTGCTCGCCCGCTGGCAGCGGGCGCCGCTGGACGACGGCCATCCGGAGCCGTTCCCGGGCGGCCATGACAAAACGCCGGCGGCCGGAGCGGCACGGTCCTCGCGCTACCAGTGCACCGACTGCGGCTTCATCTACGACGAGGCGCAGGGCTGCCCGCGCGAGGGCTTCGCGCCCGGTACACGCTGGTCGCAGATCCCCGACGGCTGGTCCTGTCCCGACTGCGCGGTGCGCGACAAGGTGGACTTCCGCAAGCTCGACTGAGCCGCGTGCCGGGACGGTAGAGGCGGCCGAGGGCCGCCTCTACCGATCTCAGCAGGCGAAGGCGTACTCGTCGCGCGTCAGCTTGCCGTCGTGGTTTGCATCGCGCGTGCCGAAGCGCTTGGCCAGCTGCGAGGACGGATCGAGTTCCGCCGGCTCCAGCGCACCGTCGCCGTTGCCGTCGAAGTCGGCGAAGCAGCGCCTGCTCTGCGCCGTCGCGGGAACCCCGGCCTTGCCGTAGTCCGGCGTGCCCGGAAAGGTGCCGCCCGGCGCCATCAGGTCGGCCATGCCCGGATAGCGGTCGGCGGCCAGCGCCGCGCCGGAAACAATCACGCAGGCCACGGCGAGCCAGAGGAAAGAACGGTTCTGCATGTCGGTGCTCCAGTCGGAAGGGATGGACTCGCGCACCGGCCGACGTCAGCCATGGCAATTGCCGGGCGCAGCGGCACCGTTACCGCGCCCCGAAGTGCGACACCGATTTCCCAGCAAGATCTGCGCCGCCCAGCTTCCTAGGACCGATCCAGCGCAGCGAGCCGCTGTTCGAGGAAGCGGCGCTCCGGCGCCTGGCGCGCCCGTCCCAGCGCCTCGAGATAGGCCGCGCGCGCATCGTCCTTGCGACCGAGACGCCGGCACAGTTCGGCCTTCGCCGCATGCGCGAGGTGATAATCGGCCAGTTCGCCTTCGGCAAGGATCGCGTCGATCAGCGCCAAACCGGCCGCCGGTCCGTCGCGCATCGCCAAGGCGACGGCGCGGTTGAGCGCGATCACCGGCGAGGGCTCGATGCGCAGCAGCAGATCGTACAGGCCGACGATCTCGGCCCAGTCCGTCTGCGCCGCGCTGGGCGCCTCGGCGTGCACCGCGGCGATCGCCGCCTGCACCGTATAGGGGCCGAAGCGGCGCGACGTCAGCGCACGACGCACCAGCGCGACGCCCTCCTCGATCTGGCCTCGATGCCAGAGTGAGCGGTCCTGTTCTTCGAGCAGCACGAGTTCGCCGTCGGCCGAGGTGCGCGCGGCGCGGCGCGACTCCTGCAACAGCATCAGCCCGAGCAGGCCGACCGCTTCCGGGTCGGGCAGCAGCTCGACCAGCAGGCGCCCGAGGCGGATCGCCTCGCCGGACAGATCGTGCCGCGTCAGCGATTCGCCCGCCGACGCCGAATAGCCCTCGTTGAACACGAGATAGATCACGCGCAGCACGCTGTCGAGGCGTTCCGGCAGCTGTGCGCGCGCCGGCACCTCGTAGGGAATGCCGGCGACGCGGATCTTGTTCTTGGCGCGCACGATGCGCTGCGCCAGTGTCGGCGTCGGTGTCAGGAAGGCACTGGCGATCTCCTCGGTCGTCAAGCCGCAGACCTCGCGCAGCGTCAATGCGATCTGCGCATCGGCCGGCAGCGCCGGATGACAGCAGGTGAAGATCAGGCGCAGGCGATCGTCCTCGACCACCTCCTGGTCCCGGTCCGGTGCGTAACTGGCATCGGCGGCGAGCGTATCGGCCACCGCGTCGAGCGACGTGTCGAAGCGCGCGCGCCGGCGCAGCGCGTCGATCGCCTTGAAGCGCCCCGCCGACACCAGCCAGGCGCGGGGATTCGCCGGCACGCCTTCGCGCGGCCACTGCTCGACCGCGGCGGCAAAGGCCTCGTGCAACGCCTCCTCGGCGAGATCGAAGTCGCCGAGGAGGCGGATCAGCGTCGCCAGCACGCGGCGCGACTCGCTGCGGTAGATCGCCTCGATACTGCCGCGCGCGCCCGGCTCGCTCACAACTCGACGATCGGCTTGAACCCGCCCCAGAACATGCGCTTGCCGTCGAAGGGCATCGTCGCCGGATCCATCTTCAGGCGCGGGTCGGCCATGACCTTGGCGTTGATGCGATCGCGGTCCCGGCGCGACTTGTACACGATCCACGAGAACATCACGACCTCGCCCGGCTTGAGCTTCACCGCCTGCGGAAACGAGGTCCACTTGCCGGGCTTGACGTCGTCGGCCACGCATTCGCGGAACTCCAGCGCACCGTGCTCGCGCCAGATCCTGCCCGCCTTGCGCGCCATGCGGCGGTACTCGGCGAGCTTGTCCCGGGGGACCGGCAGTACGAAACCATCGACATAGGACATGACATTTCTCCTGTGCAGGACATTCAGTGCGACGCCACCATCACCATCCACGACACCCCATAACGATCGGTGAGCATGCCGAAGCGCGGCGAGAAGAAGGTCTCCGCCAGCGGCATGCGCACTTGCCCTCCGGCGGACAGCGCGGCGAAGCAGCGCTCGGCCTCGGCTGCGTCGGCCACGTTGATCGCCAGCTGGAAGCCCTGGAAGCCCGCGTGCTTGAGCGTGCAGTCGTCGGAGGCCATCACCACGCTGTCGCCGATGCGCAGCTCGGCATGCATCACCTTGCCGTCCCAGCCCGGCGGCACCATCCCCGGCGGCGCCGGCGTCGGGCTGTCCTTGTAGCGCAGCAGCGTCCCGATCTCCGCGCCCAGCGCCTTGCGATAGAAGTCGAGCGCTTCTTCGCAGCGGCCGTCGAAGTGCAGATAGGTTTGGACGTTCATGAGTCGGCCCCTACTGGTCCGCTTTCATCCAGAACACTTCCCAGATGTGACCATCCAGGTCCTTGAATGCCCGCGCGTACATGAAGCCGTGATCCTCGTCCGGGCGGAACGTCGTGCCGCCCGCGGCGACCGCCTGGCGCAGGTACTCGTCCACGCGCGCGCGGCTCTCGCAGCGCAATGCGACCATGACCTCCGTCTGCTTCGTCGCGTCGCAGATCGACGTGTCGGGAATGTACTCCTTGAAGCGCTCGCGCCGCAGCAGCATGCAGTAGATGTTCTTGCCGATCACCATGCACGCTGCGTCCTCGTTGGTGAACCTTGGATCGAAGCCGAAGCCGAGCCGGTCGAAGAAGGCCATGGTCTTCTTCAGATCCTTGACCGGCAGGTTGACGAACATCTGCGAAATCATGTCGCGCTCCTCTGGATGGATGGCCCCTTCGCCTGCTGGTCGCATGGCGCTGCGCAAAATCGACACCCCGCGCGCACGCCGGCAGCTACCGCGGCACGTTGGCCAGATACGGTTGCGCGTCCTTCAGCACGCGCGCATACGACGGCCGCGCCATCAAACGGTCCAGATAGGCCGCAGCGTGCGGATGATCCGGCGACAGCGGCAGCACCATGTTGGCGTAGAACAGCGCCGGCGCCGCCGCGCAGTCGGCCATGCAGAACGCCTCGCCCATCGCCCAGGTCCTGGCCGCCATGTCCTGCTCGATCATGTCGTATGCGATCCGTAACCCCGCCCGCGCCTGTTCGACCCCATGGCCGTCGTTCTGTCCCGCGGGGCGCAGGCGATCGGTGATGATCTTCTGCATCGGCACGTTGACGTGCAGGTCGTAGAAGCGGTCGTACATGCGCGTCTGGCGCGCCCGATCCGCGTCCGCGGGAATCAGTCGCGCCGGGCCGGGGTAGTGCTGATCGAGGTACTCGATGATGATGCTCGATTCCGGCACGGTGCGATCGCGCGCCTCGTCGCGCAGCACCGGAAACTTCGCCGGCGGCCACAGTTCGACCAGCTTCGCGCGCGATGCGGGGTCGGCCAGGTCGATGAACTCGCGCTCGAACGGCGTGCCGTTCTCGTAGAGCGCGATCAGAACTTTCTGGCAGAACGAGGACAGTGGATGGTAGTAGAGCCGTAGCGACATGGACGTTCTCCTGTTCCGCGGGCGACGGTCACTCCTGCTTCTGGCCCTCGACCTGGATGCGCAGCGTCACCCGTCCGGCGTCGCCCTTGCCGTACTCGCTGTACGCCATGCCCCACTCCGACCAGTTCAGCTCGCCCTGCGCGTCGGCGCCGCAGACCTCTTTCTTCGTCAGCGGATGCGGGATGCAGTTGAAGCTGTTGATCGTCAGGGGCAGCGGCTTGCGGATGCCGCGGAACGTGATCTCGCCGTCGATCGCCGCGGGCGCATCGCCGTCGAAGCGGATCGTGCCTGTGTAGGTCGCGGTCGGAAAGCGGGCGACATCGAACCACTCGCTGGAGCGCGCCTTGTCGTCCATCGCCTCGAGGCCGAAGTTGATGCTGGCCGTGTCCACGACGATATCGACCGTGCCTTGCCGGGCCTTGCGGTCGAGCAGCACTTCGCCCTGCGTGCGGTTGAACTTGCCGCGCCAGATCGAAATCCCCATGTGCGGAAACTCGATGCTCGGGAAGGTGTGCACCGGGTCGAGCAGATAGCGGTCGGCGGCCGGCGCGGTTGCGGCAGCGAGCAGCGCCGCAGTCGTCAGGCATCTTGCGAACAGGTTCATGGGTTCCTTCCGTGGGGGTGGTCGTGGGGATCGATGCGGATCAGTAGCGGCTCTCCACGCGCAACGCGTCGGCGACCGGACGCACCTCGATGCTGCCGAACCGCGCCGACGGCCAGCGCGCGGCGATCTGCAGCGCCTCGTTGAGATCGCGCGCTTCTATCATGAAGAATCCGCCGAGCGTCTCCTTGGTTTCGGCGAACGGCCCGTCGGTGGCCGAGAGGCGGCCGTTGCGCACGCGCACGGTCGTGGCCGTGCGCACCGACTCCAGCGGCGCCGACGCCAGATGATGGCCGCTGCGCTTCAGTTCCTCGACATAGGCCAGCGTCTCCTCGCGCAGCGCATCCCACGCGGCCGGCGAGAGTTCATCGAGGATTCTCTCCTGCTCGTAGGCCAGACAGATGTATTTCATGGCGGCGTCTCCTGGTGGACCGGACGGCGGTCTCGACCCATGGTCGAACGGCCGGCGCCGATTTCGACATCGGCCGCAGCCGTTCCGCTACGGCGACAGCTGCCGGATGGGGCGCACCTCGATGCAGCCGACACGCGCAGGCGGGATCTTCGCCGCGATCTGCAGCGCTTCGTCGAAATCCCGCGCCTCGACCAGGTAGAAACCGGCGAGCTGCTCCTTGGTCTCGGCGAACGGACCGTCGGTGATCGACACCCGGCCCTTGCGCACGCGCAGAGACTTGGCGGTGCGCACCGGCTGCAGGGCCTCCGCCGCCACCATGTGCCCGCTCGCGCGCAAGGCATCACCGCAGGCCATGCATTCGGCGTCGGGAAAGCCTTCGAGCGCCTTTTCCTCGCTGTACACCAGACACAGGTATTTCATCGCCGGCTCCACCGTGGGGATACGGCATTATCGGACGGCCCGCGGCGATTTCGACATCGCCTGCCGCACTGCGACCGTCACGTCGAGACGCGCCGGCGGCGCGGCGTCAAGGTGCGTTGCGGCGCGCCCAGTCGAGCAGCATCGACAGGTTCATCGCGCCGCTGCTGCGCGCGCGTTCGCGACCGCGATGGAACAGGATCAGCGTGGGAATGCTGCGTATGCCGTAGGCGGCCGCCGTCGCCGGATTGGCGTCGGTTTCGAGCTTGGCCAGGCGCATGCCCGGCTCCAGCTGCGCCGCGGCCTGCGCGAACGCGGGGGCCATCGCCTGGCAGGGGCCACACCACGACGCCCAGAAATCGACCAGCACCGGCACGTCGGAGCGCTCGATCTGCACCTTGAAGTTGCGGTCGTGGAGTTCGACCGGATGCGCTTCGAACAGCGGCGCATGGCAGCGGCCGCAGTTCGGCCGCTCGCCCAGCCGCTGACGCGGCACGCGGTTGATGCCGTCGCAGGCGGGGCAGACGATGTGCAGGGTCTCGCTCATGGCAGCTCGGTCCGGGTCACCCCGTCGCAGATGGGGACGGCCGCAGCCGGATCAATAGCCGAGCCGGCACCAGCCGGCGGCGCCGGACGGATCGAGCAGCACCGCGACCGCACTGGCCGCGCCCATCGCCATCAGTACCGCGGCGCCGGTGCGCCGCAGTCCGGCGCTGCCGCCCACGTGGGCGATCAGCGCCCCGCTGCCGGTCAGCAGCGGCGTGGTCCCCAGTCCGAAGGCTGCCAGCAGCAGCGCGCCCATGACCCCGCTCGCCGACAGCGCCGCCAGGCCGAGCACCGCATACAAGAGCCCGCAGGGCATCGCTGCCCACAGCAGACCCTGTGCGCAGACGCGCGCGGGCGCCGGCATCGACCGCAGCAGCGACGGCAGGCGTGGCGCGTGACAGCCGGCCGTGACCGGACGCTCGCGCCGGTACTGCGCGGCGCCGACGCCGATCAGCAGCAGGGCCGCCGCGAACTGGATCCAGTGACCCCACTCCGCGGCCGGCAGGCCGCGCAGCAGCCACTGCCCCGCCGTGCCGGCCGCGCCGCCGAGCAGCGTGTAACCCGCCACACGGCCGGCGTGCAGCAGCAGCACCGCGCGCGCCATCGGCAGCGCGCCGCGGCCGTGCAGCATCGATACCTGCAGGGCGCCGCACATCAGGCCGCAGTGCGGGCTCGCGGCGAGGCCGGTCGCCAGCAGGGCCGGCACCGTGAGTTCGATCATGCGTCAGAAGTCCTGCAGCTGCGACAGGCTGCGGGCGACGCTGCGTTCCTCCGCGCGCTCCTGATCGAGCAGCATGCGGAACAGGTCGCAGATCTCGCGCGATTCGCAGGTGTCGAGCACGGCCTTGTACAGACGCACGAGATAGTCGTCGAAGGCCAGGGCCAGCGCCGCCGCGTCGTCGGCGCTGAGTTGCGCCGGCAGCCTGGGGAGCTGCAGCGGCAGGCGCTCGAGATCGGGCGCGTACTGCAGCCATTCCTGCAGCAAGGGCGCATTGGCGGGCGACTGCTCGAAGGTCGCCAGCGCCTCGGAGAAGCGGCGTTCGTGCTGCGCCAGCCATTCGAGCATCCAGCGCGCCTTGTCGCGCTGCGCCTCGTCGGCGGCCGCGCTGAACAGCTGCGCGGCCCGTTGGTGGAAGCCGCGGACGAAGTCGAGGATGTCGCGCACGGTCTGGAAACGCATGTCAGTTCTCCTGCGCACCGGAGCGCGCCGCGGCGCAGTCGGCACACAGCGTCGCCTGCGGCAAGGCCTGCAGACGTGAAGCCGAGATGCCGTTGCCGCAGCGTTCGCAGACGCCGTATTCGCCGGCCTGCGCATGCCGCAGCGCGCGGTCGAACTGCGCGAGATCTTCCGCGGTGGCCTGTTCGAGCCGGTCGAGGACATCGTCGTTCTCGCGCGCGGTCGCCTGGTCGGCGAAGTCCTGCGGCAAGGGCCCGTCGGCACGACGCCGGTCGCGGCGGATGCGCGCCAGCCGGTCGGCGAGCTCGGCCCGCCGCTTTGCCAGACTCCGGAGCACCTGCGCCTGATCCATGACGGTCCTGCCTTCGTTCTTCGGCCCAGTGTGCGCGCGGCCTGCCGCATCGCCATTGACCCAGGTCAAGGGCGGCACCGGATTCAGTCGGGCAGACGGCGCTGTTGCGCGTCCAGATCGTCGTACTGGCCGTTGCCGACCGCCCAGACCAGCAGCCCCCCGGCGATCGCGACCAGCACGATGCCCAGCGGGATCAACACATAGAGAATCTCCATCAGTGCACCTCCGCGTAGTTCAGCGGCCGCTGTTGCACCGGCCGCGTCCGGCGCAGACGCAGCGCGTTGGCGACCACCAGCAGCGAGGACAGCGACATGCCCAGCGCCGCCATCCATGGCGCCAGCACGCCGGCCATCGCCAGCGGCAGCACGCCCAGGTTGTAGGCCAGCGCCCAGGCGACGTTCTGGCGCACGCGGCGCTGCGCCTGCCGGGCGATGTCACGCGCAGGGATCAGCGCTGCGAGCGAGTCCCCGACCAGCAGCAGATCGGCGCGCGCTTGCGCCAGCGCCGCGCCCAGCGGCATCGCCGCCGAGACATCGGCCGCGGCGAGGAATGGCGCATCGTTGATGCCGTCGCCGACCGCGAGCACGACGCGGCCTTGCCTCTGCAGCGCCTCCAGCCGCGCCAGCTTCTGCTCCGGGGTCTGCCGCGCGAGGACCTGCTGCAGGCCCAGGCGCCGGGCCAGCGCCTCCGCGGCGGCCTCACCGTCTCCGGTCAGCAGCTCGACGTTCATGCCGGCTTCGCGCATTGCCGCGATCGTGCCGGCGGCATCTTCGCGCACGACGGTGGCCAGGCGGATGCGGGCCAGCGCACGCCGTTCATCGCGCAGCTCGATCACGGTATCGACGTCCGCCGTCGCATCGTCACCGCTGACGGCCGGCGCGCCCAGGCGATATCGCCGCCCATCGACGACACCCTCGACACCACGCCCCGGGATCTGTTGTTGCTGCGTCGCCGTGAAGCGGCTCGGCGTCTGCGCGAAGGCACGGGCGATCGGATGCATCAGGCCGCGCTCCAGCGCGGCGGCGATCGCCAGGCAGCCGGCCTCGTCCAGCTCGGCCTGCGGCTCGACACGGACGATGCGCAGCTCGGCGCGGGTCAGCGTACCGGTCTTGTCGAACAGCACCGTGTCCACCAGCGGCAGCCGCGCCAGCGCCTCGGGCCGCGCGCTCAGCACGCCGAGCGCGGCCAGCCGCGAGGCCGCGGCAGCCATCGCCGCGGGAATCGCCAGCGACAGCGCGCACGGACAGCTCGCCACCAGCACGGCGAGCAGCACCGAGAGGCTCCGATCCACATCCGGCCACCACAGCGCCGCACCGGCGAGCGCCAGCAGCAGTACGGTGACGATGAACGCGCCGGCCAGGCGATCCGCGAGCAGCTGGAAGCGCGGTCGCGCGGCCTGTGCCTGCTGCAGCAGCTGGGTGATCTGCGCCAGGCGCGTGGCCGCACCGACGCTTTGTGCGCGCAGGCGCAGCGCCTGCTGACCGAGATTGAGACAGCCCGCGAGCAGGCGGTCGCCGGCGCGATGCAGCACCGCCCGCGACTCTCCGGTCAGCAGCGCCTCGTCCATCTCGGCCGCCGCGTCGAGCAGCGTACCGTCCACCGGGACCGATTCGCCCGGCGCGACGACCAGGGTATCCCCCGGCGCGACCGCGGACAGCGGCACCGCCTCGATGCCCTGCGGGGTCTCGCGCTGTGCGGTGAGTCGGCGCCGACCGGCGAGCAGGCGCAGGCGCTCGCCGGCCTGCATGCGCGTGCGCCCCTCGACGAAACGGCCGATCAGCAGCAGCATCACGAACATCGTCGCCGTGTCGTAATAGATCTCACCTTCACCCAGCACGGTGCGAATCAGCGATGCGCCGTAGGCGATGGCCACCGACGCCGCGACGGTCACGTCCATGTTGACGCTGCGTGCGCGCAGGGCACGCCAGGCGCTGCGGAAGAACGGCGAACCGGCATACAGCACGCAGGGGGTGGCGAACAGCGCCTGCGCCCAGCGCAGCAGCTGCTCGATGCCGGGATCAATCTCGGCGGCCGCGCCGCCGAAGGTGTACGTCGGCCATGCCAGCATCATCACCTGCATCGCGCAGATCACCGCGACGCCGATGCGCGCGAGCATCGCGCGGCGCTCTTCGCGCTGCGCGCGCAGCCCCGCGTCCTGGGCCAGGACCTGCGGCACGAAGCCCGCATCCTCGAGCGTGCGCAGCAAGGTCGACAGCGGCTCGCGCCGCGGATCGAAACGGAACTGCAGCGTGCGGCTGGTCAGGCTCGCACCGACATCGCTGGCACGGCCGGCGAGCAGTCTCTCGATGCGACCGACGCAAGCGGCGCAATGCATGCCGTCGATGCCGAGCAGCACCTCGCGCCGGCCGCCGGGCGCCGGGCTGCTGACACTGTCGCGCAGCGCCGGCTGGTCATAGACGCTCCAGTCGGTCACGGGACTCGACTCAGCGCGTACCGATGATGCGTTCCGCATCCGGCAGTGGCGTGAAACCGGCATCGCCGGCGAGCGTGAGCGTGACCACCGATGCGAGCACCGCCACGAGCGGCAGCACGATCAGCAGCACGAGTTCGAGCGACGGTCTAGTCTTCATGGCGTTCCTCGTGATGCTCGGAACGGCGCACGTCGGAAGGCGCCAGGAAGGTCGCCTGACGCGTATCCGCGTGCTTGGGCTGGTCGATGCCGCGCACGCTGAACGCCAGCTTCGAGACACCCGGCGGCGGATCGTCGGAGCGCGCGGTGACGGTGATCGACGCATGTGCGCCGGCCCCGACCTCGATCTCCTCGGGGTCGAGCATGACGCGCTCACCGCCGTCGATGAACGCGGCGTCGAGCCGGTAGCGCTCTGCCCGATCGCTCTTGTTGGACAGCTTGACCGCATAGACATTCTCGACGCCGCCATCGACCAGCTCGCGGTACAGCTGCTTGCGGTCGCGCACGACGTCGAAGTTGATCGGACTGCGCGTCAGCACCAGCACACCGAAGCCGACCACCACCAGTACCCAGACGATGCCGTAGCCGATCGCGCGCGGCCGGAAGATATGGAACTTGCCGGTGGCATCGTGCACGTCGCTGGTATAGCGGATCAGGCCGCGCGGCTTGTTGACCGAGTCCATGACGTCGTTGCAGGCATCGACGCAGGCCGCGCAGGCGATGCACTCGTACTGCAGGCCGTTGCGGATGTCGATGCCGGTCGGACACACCTGCACGCAGATCGAGCAGTCGATGCAGTCGCCGGCGGCCGTGCCCTCCTTCTTGGCCAGGCTCTTGCGCGGCTCGCCGCGCTTGGCGTCGTACGCGATGATCAGCGTGTCCTTGTCGAACATCGCCGACTGGAAGCGCGCGTAGGGGCACATGTACTTGCACACCTGTTCGCGCAGGAAGCCGGCATTGCCCCAAGTGGCGAAACCGTAGAACAGGGTCCAGAACAGCGCCCAGCCGGACAGCTGGAACGACAGCGCAGCCGCGAACAGCTCGCGCGCCGGCACGAAGAACGCGACGAAGGTCAGGCCGGTGTACAGCGCGAAGACGCCCCAGAGCAGATGCTTGGCGCCCTTGCGCAGGATTTTTTCGGCATTCCACGGCGCGCGGTCGAGCTTGATGCGCGCGTAGCGGTCGCCCTCCGTGTAGCGCTCGATCCACATGAACGCCTCGGTCCACACGGTCTGCGGACAGGCGAAGCCGCACCACAGCCGCCCGGCGAGCGTGGTGAAGAAGAACAGCGTGAACGCCGCCATCGCCAGCATCGCGGTGAGCAGGTAGAAATCCTGCGGCACCAGGGTCAGGCCGAAGACGTGGAAGCGCCGTGCCGGCAGATCGAACAGCACCAGCGGCGTGCCGTTCCAGGACAGCCACGGCACCAGGTAGTAAAAGCCGAGCAGCGCGAACATCGCGATCACGCGCAGCCGTGCATAGCGGCCACGCACTTCACGCGGGTAGATCTTCGCCGCCGACTGGTAGAAGGAGATGGTGGATTCTTTGCCGCTGGTCATTGCGCCTGACTCGTTGGTTTGCACACTACCGCCGTTCCGGCGGGTCGAAGGCCGCGGGCGGCGGCTGCGCGAGCAGCGCTGCCGAAACCGCCGGTACGCAGGCGAGCGCCCACAGCACGACGAACACCTCGGCGAGCCGCCCGAAATCGAGCGGCTCGCCGTCGGCGGGCAGTGCCAGCAGCCAGGCGCACATCAGCGCGACCGCGCCGATGAATCCCGACCAGGCCGAGATGGCGAGCAGGCGCCAGCCCGGCCGCGTGCCGAGCGCCCGCACACGCGCCGCGCGCAGGATCTCCGCGGCGTTCTCCAACTGCGACTCCGGCGCCTCGCTCACGGCTGACCCTGCTTGGACAGGCTCAGCACATACGCCGCGACGACCTTGATCTCGTCCGGCCGCAGCAGCTTCTCGTGCGCCGGCATCGCGCCCTTGCGTCCGAACAGGATCGTCTCGCGCACGCGGTCGCGGGTGCCGCCGTAGAGCCAGATGTCGTCGGTCAGGTTGGGCGCACCGAGCATCGGGTTGCCCTTGCCGTCCGGACCGTGGCAGGCCGCACAGGTAATGTTGAACTGCGCGGTGCCTTTCGCGCGCACGGCCGGATCGAGCTTCGGATCGCTCCAGCGAGCCACCGTCTGCGCCAGCGCATCGACCGTCGCCGCGTCGATCGCGCCGTTGAACGCCGGCATGATGCCGTTACGGCCGTGCGTGATCGAAGCCACGACCTGCTCCGGCGTGCCACCGTACAGCCAGTCGTTGTCGGTCAGGTTGGGAAAGCCGATCGCGCCGCGCGCATCGGCGCCGTGACAGCCGGCGCAGTTGTTCAGGAACACGTCGCGCCCCAGCGACAGCGCCGCGGCGTTGGTGGACAGCGATCCCGGATCCTGGTCGCGGAACTGGGCGAACACCGCGTCGCGCTTGGCCCGGACCGCGGCCAGACGCTCCTCGAGCTGCTTGTCCGAAGTCCAGCCGTACGTGCCGCCGAAGTTGCCCAGGCCCGGATAGAAGACGAAGTAGGCGACGCCGAAGACGACGGTGATGACGAACAGGTTCAGCCACCAGCGCGGCAGCGGGTTGTTGTACTCGCGCAGATCGCCGTCCCAGACATGACCCGTGTCCTCGGTCGTGACCTTGCCCTTGGCGTTGGCGAACAGCAGCCACAGCGCGCCGATCATCGACGCCACGGTGATGACGAGGACGAACCAGTGCCAGAAGCCGCTCATTGCCGTCTCTCCTTGGGTACCGCGGGTTTGCGCAGGGGCCCGGAGTTCCGGCGTTCCTGACCATGCCCCATCATCAGGCCGAAGTAGCCGAGCAGCGTGAACACCACCATCGCGGCGATGAACCAGTGCCAGTAGTACAGCAGTGCCTCGTTCATGTGCATTTCTCCTTGCCGCAGCATCCGTCGCGAGCAACCTCATCGTTCAAGGGCAGCTGCGCGGCGTCGCGGAAACGTTCGCGGTTGCGGGATGACCAGGCCCAGGCGGTGATGCCTAGGAACGCGACCAGCAGGACCGCCGTGATCAGGCCGCTGCTCATGAGCGTTCTCCGGTCTGCGCCGCGGCCGCCGTCTGCTTGGCCGGCTGCGGCGCCTTGAGCGACTGCAGGAAGGCGATCAGGGCGTCCATCTTCGATTTGCCGCGCACCGCCTGCGGCGCACCGGCGATGTCGGCATCGGTGAATGGCACGCCGACGCGCCGCAGCGCCGTCATCATCGCCTGGACTTCCTCGCCGTCCACCGGAGACTCGGCCAGCCACGGATAGCCGGGCATGTTCGATTCCGGCACGACGTCACGCGGATTGAGCAGGTGGATGCGGTGCCAGTCGTCGCTGTAACGGCCGCCGACGCGGGCCAGGTCCGGGCCGGTGCGCTTGGAGCCCCACTGGAACGGGTGGTCCCACACCGACTCGCCGGCCGTCGAACGCGGACCGTAGCGCAGCACCTCCTCGTGCAGCGCGCGCACCATCTGCGAGTGGCAGTTGTAGCAGCCCTCGCGGATGTACACGTCGCGTCCGGCGACCTCAAGCGGCGTGCGCATCGGCAGGCCCTCGGCGGGTTTGGTCGCCGAGGTCTGGAACATCAGCGGCACGATCTCGACGATGCCGCCGAAGGCAATCGCGACGACGATCAGGATGCCCAGCCAGACGACGTTCTTTTCGACCAGTTCGTGTTTCATGCGTGCGCTCCGGCAGTCTTCAGGGGCGCAGCCGCCGCGGCCGGCGGCGCGATGGTCTTCCATACGTTCCAGGCCATGACCAGCATGCCGGACAGGAAGATCAGGCCGCCGAGCAGGCGCACCCCGTAGTACGGATAGGTGGCCTTGAGGCTCTCGATGAAGCTGTAGGTCAGCGTGCCGTCGGCCTCGACCGCGCGCCACATGAGGCCCTGCATCACACCGGCGATCCACATCGCGGTGATGTACAGCACGGTGCCGATCGTCGAGAGCCAGAAGTGCAGGTTGATCGCCGGGATGCTGTACATCTGCGGCCGGTTCCACAGGCGCGGGATCAGCATGTAGATCGAGCCGATCGAGATCATCGCGACCCAGCCCAGCGCGCCGGAGTGCACGTGGCCGATGGTCCAGTCGGTGTAGTGCGACAGCGCATTGACCGTCTTGATCGACATCATCGGACCTTCGAAGGTCGACATGCCGTAGAACGACAGCGAGACGATCAGGAACTTGAGGATCGGGTCGTCGCGCAGCTTATGCCAGGCGCCCGACAGGGTCATGATGCCGTTGATCATGCCGCCCCAGGACGGCGCCAGCAGGATCAGCGAGAACACCATGCCCAGCGACTGCGCCCAGTCCGGCAGCGCGGTGTAGTGCAGGTGGTGCGGGCCGGCCCACATGTAGATCGAGATCAGCGCCCAGAAGTGCACGACCGACAGGCGATAGCTGTAGATCGGGCGCCCGGCCTGCTTGGGCACGAAGTAGTACATCATGCCGAGGAAGCCGGCGGTCAGGAAAAATCCCACCGCGTTGTGGCCGTACCACCACTGCACCATCGCATCCACCGCGCCCGAATAGGCGCTGTAGGACTTGGTCAGAGACACCGGGATCGCCGCGCTGTTGACAATGTGCAGCACCGCGACCGCGATGATGAAGCTGCCGTAGAACCAGTTGGCGACGTAGATGTGGCTGACCTTGCGGATCGCGATGGTGCCGAAGAACACGATCGCGTAGGCGACCCAGACCACGGCGATCAACAGGTCGATCGGCCATTCCAGCTCCGCGTACTCCTTGGACTGCGTGATCCCCAGCGGCAGCGTGATCGCCGCCGCGACGATCACCGCCTGCCAGCCCCAGAAGGTGAAGCTGGCGAGCCTGGGCAGGAACAGGCCGACCTGCGAGGTGCGCTGCACCACCCAATACGAGGTGGCGAACAGCGCCGAGCCGCCAAACGCGAAGATCACCGCGTTGGTGTGCAGCGGGCGCAGCCGGCTGTAGGTCAGATACGGAATATCGAAATTCAGCGCCGGAAACATCAGCTGCGCGGCGAGTATCACGCCAACCAGCATGCCGACGATGCCCCAAACCACGGTCATGACGGCGAACTGCCGCACCACGGTGTCGTGGTACAGCGGCGCCGCAGCAACCGTTGCAGCGTTGTTGTCATGCGACATTAGGGACTCCCAGGATTCTACGACTGAGTGCGTAGCGCGCGAATTGTCGGACGCATCCCGGCGTCAACGAATTGACTTGCGTCAACGCGCCGGGATCGCGGCGCCGGAATCGCGCCGCGCGGCTGCGGTCTGGTCAGGTGCGGCGCAGATGAGTCCGCAGTGCGTGCGCGACCGGTGCCGTCAGGTCGATCGCATTGGTGGCGTGGGCGATCGTGTTGGCCGTGACCAGGCGCGCGGCGCCAGCGTCGGCGAGGCGGCGCTCGGCGTCGCCGGCGAAGACCGCGTGTACCGCCAGGCACAGCGGCGCGGCCAGACCCTGCGCGCGCAGGCCGCGGACGGTCTGCGCCAGCGTCTGGCCAGTCGAGAGGATGTCGTCCACCAGCACCGGGGTACGGTCCCGCCAGCGTTCGATGTCCGGCACGGCGATCTCGACATCGGCGTCGCCGTGGCGCCGTTTTTCCAGCACGACGAAGGGCGCCCCGGCCAGCTCGGCGACCGCACCGACCCACTGCAGGCTCTCCTCGTCCGGCCCCACCAGCACGGGCCGATCGACGTTGCGCCGCAGCCAGTCGGCCATCAGCGGCACCGCGCTGACCACCGTGCTCGGCAGCCGGTACAGCGCATCGAGGCGCGGATAGCGGTGCAGGTGCGGATCGACCGTCACCAGCCAGTCGAAATGCGTGGAGATCAGCTGCGCGAACGGCCGCGACGACACCGCCTCGCCGGCGTTGAAGCGCCGGTCCTGACGCATGTAGGCCAGGTACGGCGCCAGCAGGCCGACCGAGCGCGCCCCCAGCTCGCGCGCCGTATAGGCCGCCGCCAGCAGCGGGAACAGGATCTCGTCCGGCGCCCTGAGTGTGCAGAACACGATGCAGTCGCGCCCGGCCAAGCGGGCGTCGAGCCGCACCAGCGACTCGCCGTCCGGAAAGCGGTGCAGCGCGACCGGCGCCTCCTCGAAGCCCGCCAGACGCGCCAGCGACGCTGCGAAGGGCGCGCGGCCCTCGAAGCACAGCAGCAGCGGGCTCATGCGCCCGCCTCTGCCGGGTTCATGCACACGATCTCCGGATGGTCTTCCAGATAGTCGAGTGCGAAGGCGATCTCGCCGGCGCTCTCCGCATGCAGCGTGAACAGCGGCTGGCCGGCGACGACGACGTCACCGATGCGCACGTGCAGATCGAGCCCGGCCGCCGGTGCGCGCGGCGCACCCGCGAGCTTGGCCAGGCGCGACAGCTTGCGGTTGTCGATCGCGCTCACGCGCCCGCCGGCGCGCGCCGGCCAGGGCCGGTGGAAGCGTGATTTCGGCGGTTCGCGCAAACCGCCCTGCGCGCGCGCAATCGCCTGGAACTTGGCCCAGGCGGCGCCGCTGGCCAGCGTCGCCTCGGCGGCGGCACGGCCGCTGCCTGGCGCCGAGTGCCCGGCCAGTTCCAGCACCGACGCCGCCAGCAGCAGCGCGCGGTCGCGCAGACTGCGCGACGCGCCCTCGCGGTTCTGCAGCACCGCCAGCACGTCGCGCGCCTCCAGCGCAGGGCCGATGCCGCGTCCGACCGGCTGGGTACCGTCGGTCAACAGCGTGCTCACCTGCAGGCCCAGCGCCGCACCCACGGCGGTCAGGCGCGCGGCCAGCTCGCGGCCCGCGGCCTCGGTGCGCATCTTGGCGGTCGGCCCGACCGGGATGTCGATCACCGCGTGTGTCGATCCGGCCGAGAGCTTCTTCGACAGCACGCTCGCCACCAGCTGTCCCTCGCTGTCGAAATCCAGCGGCCGCTCGACGCGGATCAGCACGTCGTCGGCCGGCGACAGGCGCACCGAGCCGCCCCAGGCGATGCAGCCGCCCTCCTGTTCGACGACGCGGCGCATCTGCTCCAGGCTCAGCTCGACCGGCGCCAGCGTCTCCATCGTGTCGGCGGTGCCGGCCGGCGAGGTGATCGCGCGCGACGAGGTCTTGGGGATCGTCAGCCCGCAGGCGGCGACGATCGGCACGACGATCAGCGTCGTGCGGTTGCCTGGCAGGCCGCCGATGCAGTGCTTGTCCATCACCGGCGTGCGGTTCCAGGACAGGCGGTCACCGGCCTCGACCATCGCCCGCGTCAGCGCCGTCGTTTCCTCGACGTCGAGGCGGTCGCCGGCGCAGGCGGTCACGAAGGCGGCGAGTTCCAGGTCCGAATAGCGCCCGGCGGCGACGTCGCGCACGATCGCGGCGATCTGCTCCGCGGCCAGCGCACGTCCGTACACCTTGGCGCGCAGCGCCGACAACGAGTCCAGCGGATCGGGATGGCGCAGCTCGACGGTGTCGCCCTCGTGCGCGCCGAGCAGGCGCCACGCCACTTCCGACAGCGCCGCCTCGTCGGCGGCCAGCCAGTCCGCAGACACGACGTTGAGCGTCGCCACCAGCCGGTGCTGGTTGCGGACGATCTCGACGCGTGACTGCGCCTCGAAACCTTCCGAACGGCACACCGCCGAATCGCCGCGCATGTAGATCACCGGCGACTGGTAGGTGTCGATGCCGGCCCGCCGCAGCCGGACCAGCGCGGATGCGCGATGCGGCATGCCGGTTCTCAGCGCGGTTCGGCCGGCGGCTCGTCGTCCGGGCTCTCCAGCGTCCAGTGATGCGTGCCCGCCTTCGGGTCGTAGTCCTGCTCGACCAGGGCTTCGGCATTGCAATGCAGGCAACGCACGCGCAGCCCGACGACGAGTTCGGCGCCGGTCAGCGTCAGGTCGGCGCCGCACTCGGGACATGGCAGCGCGAGCGCGCTCTCTTTGTCTTTCATCTCGTTTTCCTGGACAGTGGGAGTCGCCAAGACTATAGGCTGGCGGCGGTGAGGTGAACTGATTCCGGTCAATGGCGCGCTGCCCCGCAGCGCGGCGTTTGACGGGGATCAATGCCCATGGCACGGATCGGCGTCAGGCTGGCCGGCATTCTCAGAGGAGCGCGCAGCGATGAGTCAGTACCAGAGGATACTCGTGATCGCCGATCCGGCGATGCGGCGCACGCCGGCGATCGAACGTGCGGCGCGGCTGGCCAAGGCCACCGGCGCCGAACTGCACCTGTGCCTGTTCGATTACCACGCGACGATCGCCGCGGTCGGCAGTGTCTCCGAGGAGGTCATGGCGCTGGCCAAGACCGGCTTCCTGCGCGAACGCGAGGAGTGGCTGGACGATCAGGCCCGCCTGCTCGCCGACGACGGTCTGCGCGTGCAGACCGACGTGATCTGGGGCCGGCCGATCCACGAGAAGATCCTCGGCAAGGTCATCGAGATCGCACCCGATCTCGTCGTCAAGGACGTGCACCGTGAACCCGCGCTCAAGCGCCTGCTGTACACGCCGCTCGACTGGCAGCTGATGCGGCTGTGCCCGGCTCCCCTGCTGCTGGTCAACGCACAGGCGCACCCGCTGCCGCGGCGCGTGATCGCCGCGGTCGATACCGGGGCGATGGGTGCCGACGCCGACGCCCTCAACGACCGCATCGTCCATGCCGCGCTGCAGCTGGCGCTGCAATGCGACGCCAGCCTGCACCTCGCGCATGCCTTCGACGGCCTGGCGACCGTGGCGATGGTCGATCCGCACGGCGACGGCCAGCTGATCGGCGAGGCCTACGAAACCCTGCGCCGGCTGCGCCGCGAGCACTTCGACACCTTCGCCGCGCGCCACGGCGTCGCCGAGGAACGCAAGCATTTCCTCGACGGTCCGGCGCCGGACGCACTCGCCGACCTGGCCCAGTTCGCCGATGCCGATGTCGTCGCCGTCGGCACCGTGTACCGCGAGGGTCTCGAACGCCTGGTCGTCGGCAGCAGCGCCGAACGCATCCTGCAGCGCCTGAACTGCGACGTGCTGGTGGTCAAGCCGGTCGGCTTCGTGCATGCCCTGTCGAAGCATCTGGGCGTGCCCGAGGAACTGCTGCCGCCGGCCGGCGCCTGAGCCGCGGATGCGGCACACCGGCATTCTGGCGCTGCTGGTCGGCGGCGCCGCGCTGGCCGCGTTCGCGGCGCGTCAATGGATCGTTCCGCCCTTGCTGGACGTGGTGCAACCGACACGCGGCCCCGCGGTCGAGGCGGTCTATGCGACCGGCCAGGTCGAGCCGACGCTGGAGATCCGCATCGCGCCGCGCGTCGCCGGTCGCCTCGTCGAACTGCTCGCCGACGAGGGCGACACGGTTGCCAAGGGCCAGCTGCTCGCCCGGCTGGAGGACCAGGACCTGCAGGCGAGCGCGGCCGAACTGGCGGCGCGCAGCGACTACGCCGCCGCGGCCTACCGGCGCGCGCTCGACCTGCGCCGCAGCGGCGCCGTGTCGCAGGACAGCGTGGACCGCGCGCGCGCCGAACGCGACGCCGCCGACGCTGCGCTGCGGCGCGCGCGCGAGCAGCTCGGCTACATGCGCCTGCTCGCCCCCGAGAACGGCCAGATCATCCGCCGTGACGGCGAGATCGGCGAGTTCATCGCCGTCAACCAGACGCTGTTCCACATGGCCGGCGTGGCGCCGCTGCGCATCACCGCGGAGGTCGATGAGGAAGATATCCCGCGCGTGCATCCGGGGCTGCCGGCGCTGATCCGCGCGGATGCCTTCGCCGATCGCGTGTTCCACGGCACGGTGGAACAGGTCACGCCGCGCGGCGACGCCGTCGCGCGCAGCTACCGCGTGCGCATCGCGCTGGCGGCCGACACGCCGCTGCGCATCGGCATGACGGCCGAAACCAACATCGTGCTCGCCGAACGCCAGGATGCCCTGCTGGTGCCGACGTCGGCGCTGATCGACGGCCACGTCTGGGTCGTGGCGGACGGCCACGCACGCCGGCGCACGGTCCGTGCCGGCGTCGTCGGCCCGCAGCGCAGCGAGATCCTCGACGGCCTGAACGGCGACGAATGGCTCGTGCTGTCGCCGCCGGAGGACCTCGCCGACGGTCGCCGCATCCGCACGCGACAGGCCGCCGCCGCGGCGCCGTGATCCCGTGAACCTGTACGCGGACATCGCCCTCAGCCACCTGAGCAGCCGGCGGCGCCAGACCGTCGCGTCGCTGGCCGGCGTCGTCGTCGGCGTCGCCTTCTTCCTCGCCGTGTCGTCGCTGATGCGCGGCTCCGAGCGCGACTTCATCCGACGCCTGGTCGATACCGCCCCGCACATCACCGTGTCCGACGAGTTCCGCACGGCACGCACGCAGCCGGCGGTACTCGCCTATCCGCAGGGCGCGGTGCACATCGCGCGCGTCAAGCCGCCGGTGGACCGCCGCGGCATCCGCCAGTACGCGCAGCGCCTCGCCCTGATCGACGCACTGCCGGACCTGCGCGCGGCGCCGGTGCTGGTCGGCCAGGTGATCCTGAGTTTCGGCGGACGCGACGAGGCCGTCTCGCTGACCGGCATCGAGCCGGCGCGCATGGCCGGCGTCAGCACCATCGACGAGGACATCGTCGCCGGCTCGCTCAAGGCGCTCGACATCGACCCGAACGGCATCCTCGTCGGGCGCACGCTGGCCGACGAGCTGAGCCTGGGCATGAACGACACGCTGTCGGTGGTCGCACCGGGCGGTGCGGTGCGCACGCTGCGCATCGTCGGCCTGTTCGACACCGGCAACGTCAACTACGACCGGCGCCAGACCTTCGCGCGCCTCAAGCGCGTGCAGGCCCTGCTCAACCGGCCCGATGCCGCCAACTCGATCATCGTCAAGCTCGACGACCCGTATCGCGCGCGCGAGGTCGCGACGCACATCGAGAAGGCGATCGGCTACAAGTCGGTGTCCTGGCAGGAAGCCAGCCAGAACATCCTCAACACGCTGATGGTGCGCAACATCATCATGTACAGCGTGATCTCGGCGATCCTGGTGGTCGCGTCGTTCGGCATCTACACGGTGATCTCGACGGTGGTAATGGAACGCACGCGCGACATCGCCATCCTCAAGTCCATGGGCTTCCATGCCGCCGACATCCGCCGCATCTTCGTCATCGAAGGCATCGTCATCGGCCTGCTCGGCAGCCTGCTCGGCTGCGTCGGCGGCAGCGCGCTGATGTGGGTCGCGCAGCAGACCCAGGTCACCGTGCCGGGACAAGCCACGCCGGTGAACCTGCCGATCTACTGGGGCGCGGACCAGTTCGCGCTGTCGGCGTTCTTCGCGCTGCTCTCGGCGGTCGCCGCGTCCTATCTGCCGGCGCGCAAGGGCGGCGCGGTGCAGCCGGTCGATATCCTTCGCGGCGCCGCATGAGCGAAACCCTGCTCGTCGCCGAAGGCCTGACGCGCGTGCTCGCCGGCGAGGTGCCGGTGACCCTGGTGGCCGACGTCGATCTGCGCATCGGCGCCGGCGAGTTCGTCGTCATCCGCGGCCCGTCCGGCTCCGGCAAGTCCTCCCTGCTCTACCTGCTCGGCCTGCTCGACCGCCCGACGTCCGGGCGCCTGCTGCTCGACGGCGAGGACACCAGCACCTACGACGAGGACCAGCTGGCCGGTGCGCGCCTGCGCAAGCTCGGCTTCGTGTTCCAGTTCCACTTCCTGCTGCCCGACTTCAGCAACCTCGACAACGTGCTGATGCCGATGCGCCGTCTCGGCCGGCTCGACCGCGACGCCCAGCACGAGCGCGCCCTCGGCCTGCTGCGCGACCTGGGGCTGGCCGGCCACGAGCGCAAGCGTCCGTCGCAGCTGTCCGGCGGCCAGCGCCAGCGCGTCGCCATCGCCCGTGCGCTGGCCAACGAGCCGGTGCTGCTGCTCGCCGACGAGCCCACCGGCGCGCTGGACACGAAAGCCAGCGCCAACGTGCGCGACATCCTGCGCGAACTCGCCCACGACCGCCGCTGCGGCATCATCGCCGTCTCGCACGACCCGGACTTCGCCAGCGCCGCCGACCGCCACGTCGAACTGCTCGACGGCCGTATCGTCGCCTGAACGCTCAGGCGGCTCAGGCGGCCCCGGCGCGCGCCGCCTGCGCATCGACGACGGTCAGGGCGGTCATGTTGACGATGCGGCGCACCGTCGTCGAAGCGGTGAGGATGTGCGCGGGACGCGCACAGCCGAGCAGGATCGGGCCGATGGCGACGTTGTTGCCGGCGGCGGTCTTGAGCAGGTTGTAGGCGATGTTGGCGGCGTCGAGGTCGGGCAGCACCAGCAGGTTGGCGCTGCCGGTCAGCGTGCTGTCCGGCAGGATGCTGCGGCGCAGGGACTCGTCGAGCGCGCAGTCGCCGTGCATCTCGCCGTCGATCTCCAGCTCCGGTGCGCGTTCGCGCACCAGGCGCAGCACCTCGCGCATCTTCTGCGCGGACGGTGCATCGGAGCTGCCGAAGTTGGAATGGGACAGCAGCGCGGCGCGCGGCACCAGGCCGAAGCGGCGGATCTCCTCGGCGGCCATCAGCGTGATCTCGGCCAGCTCCACGGCGCTCGGCTCCAGGTTGACGTGGGTATCGACCAGGAACACCTGGCGGCCGGGCAGGATCAGCGCGTTCATCGCCGCATAGACGCTGCAGCCGGGCCGGCGGCCGAGCACGCGGTCGATGTAGCGCAGGTGGCGCGCGGTGTGGCTGACGGTGCCGCAGATCAGGCCGTCGGCCTCGTTCTTGGCGACGAGCAGCGCGGCGATCAGCGTCGTGCGCCGGCGCAGTTCGAGCTTGGCGAACTGCTCGGTGACACCGCGGCGCTTCATCAGCTCGTGGTAGGCGCGCCAGTACTCGCCGTAGCGCGGGTCGGACTCCGGGTTAACGATGCCGTAGTGCTCGCCTTCGCGCAGGCGCAGGCCGTAGCGCTGGATGCGGCTCTCGATCACCGCCGGGCGGCCGACCAGCGTCGGCCGGGCGATGCCCTCATCGACGATGATCTGCACCGCGCGCAGCACGCGCTCCTCCTCGCCCTCGGCGAAGACGATGCGTTTGTGCGCATCCGGCGCGCTGCGCGCCAGCGCAATGATCGGCTTCATCATCGTGCCGCTGTGGTGCACGAACTGCTGCAGCTTCTGCTCGTAGGCGTCGAAGTCGGCGATCGGCCGCGTCGCCACGCCCGACACCATCGCCGCGCGCGCGACCGCCGGCGCGATCTTGACGATCAGGCGCGGGTCGAAGGGCTTGGGAATCAGGTAGTCGGGACCGAAGCTCAGCGACTCGATGCCGTAGGCGCTGGCGACGACATCGCTCTGCTCGCGCCGCGCCAGATCCGCGATCGCCCGCACCGCGGCGATCTCCATCTCGCGCGTGATCGTCGTCGCGCCGACATCGAGTGCGCCGCGGAACATGAACGGAAAGCAGAGAACGTTGTTGACCTGGTTCGGGTAATCGGAGCGACCGGTGGCGATGATCGCGTCGGGCCGCGCCGCCCGGGCGTCTTCCGGCAGGATCTCCGGCACGGGGTTGGCCAGCGCGAGGATCAGCGGCCGGTCGGCCATGCGCAGGACCATCTCCGGCTTGAGCGCGCCGGCCGCCGACAGGCCGAGGAAGACGTCGGCGCCGGCGATGATCTCGTCGAGCGTGCGTGCGCTGGTCTTCTGTGCGTAGTGCGCCTTGTTGGCATCCATGCCGGCGGTCCGGCCTTCATGGACGACGCCGTTGCGGTCGGCGAGCCAGACGTGCTCCTTGCGCAGGCCCAGGTCGATCAGCAGTTCGACGCAGGCCAGCGCCGCGGCGCCGGCACCGCTGACCACCAGCTTGACGTCGCCGATCGCCTTGCCGACCACCGACAGGCCGTTGAGCACCGCCGCACCGACGATGATCGCGGTGCCGTGCTGGTCGTCGTGGAACACCGGGATCTTCATGCGACTGCGCAGCTGCTTCTCGATGTAGAAGCATTCCGGCGCCTTGATATCCTCGAGGTTGATGCCGCCGAAGGTCGGCTCCAGCGCCGCGATCACCTCGATCAACCGGTCGGGATCGGGCTCGTTGATCTCGATGTCGAATACGTCGATGCCGGCGAACTTCTTGAACAGCACGCCCTTGCCTTCCATCACCGGCTTGGCGGCCAGCGGGCCGATGTTGCCCAGGCCCAGAACCGCGGTGCCGTTGGAAATGACCGCGACGAGATTGCCGCGCGAGGTGTAGCGGTAGGCGTTGAGCGGATCGGCGACGATCTCCTCGCAGGCTGCCGCGACGCCCGGCGAGTAGGCCAGCGCCAGGTCGCGCTGCGTCACCAGCTGCTTGGTCGGGGCGATCGAGATCTTTCCCGGTGTCGGATGCTCGTGATAGGCGAGCGCCGCGTCGCGCAGGTTTTCACGCGCTTCGCCGGAGAGGGAACTGTCCTGGCTCATGGACGGGTCAACGGTCGGGGAACGGGCGACCATCCTCGCACGACTGCCGTCACGGCGGCAGCCGCCATGGCGCGCCGGTTCTACACCGCGTTCGACGCCGGCCGGTCCGGTGCCGGGCCCGTCGGCCGCGTGTAGGCATCGAAGGTCTGTGCGACGCGCCGGATCAGCAGCCGGCCGGCCGGCGACACGCGGATGTGGCGCGCGTCGCGGGCCACCAGCCCGTCCTGCGCAAGCCGGTCGAGATCGCGCAGTTCCTCGGCGAAGTGCGTCTCGAAATCGATATGGTGCGTGCGCTCCACCGCGGCGATATCGACCGCGCCGCGGCACATCAGATCCTCGATCACGCCGCGGCGCAGTTCGTCCTCGTCGGTCAGGCGCAGCCCGCGCACCACCGGCAGATGCCCGGCGTCGATCGCCTGCGCATAGGCCTTCATGTCCTTGCTGTTCTGGCTGTAGCAGCCGCCGATGTGGCTGATCGCGCTCATGCCCAGCGCCAGCAGGTCGCAGCCGCCCTGCGTCGAATAGCCCTGGAAATTGCGCTGCAGCGTGCCGTCCGCGAGCGCCTTCGCCAGCTCGTCGTCCGGTCGTGCGAAGTGGTCCATGCCGATATAGACGTAGCCGGCACCGGTCAGGCGATCGATCGACAGCTGCAGCAGCTCCAGCCGCGTTTCCGGCGTCGGTAGGTCGGCGAGCGCGATGCGGCGCTGCGCGCGGAACAGCTGCGGCATGTGCGCGTATGCGTACACGGCGATACGGTCGGGCCCCGCCTCGGCGACCTGGTCGAGCGTGCGCGCGAACGACGCCGGCGTCTGCCGCGGCAGGCCGTAGATCAGATCCAGCGACACCGACGCGAAACCGGCGCTGCGCGCCTGATCGATCGCGCGCCAGGTCTGCCAGGCCGGCTGCACGCGGTGGATCGCCTCCTGCACCGCCGGGTCGAAATCCTGCACGCCGAAGCTGACGCGGTTGAAGCCCAGCGCGGCGAGCATCGGCATCGTCTCGTCGTCGAGCGTACGCGGATCGATCTCGATCGAGTACTCGCGCCGTGGCGAATTGCTGAGGCCGAAATGCCGGTCGAGCGCACCCATGATGCGGCCGAACTGGCCGGCGTCCAGCGTCGTCGGCGTACCGCCGCCGAAGTGCAGCTGCACGATCTCGCGGCGGCGGCCGAACAACTGCGCCTGCAGGCCGATCTCGACGATCAGACGGCGCACGTAGGCCTCGATGACCTCCGGCTGGCGTGTGATCACGCGCGTGCAGCCACAGTAGTAGCAGGGGCTGCTGCAGAACGGCACATGCAGGTACACCGACAGAGGCGCCGCAGGCGCAGCGTCGTCGCGCTCCGCGATCACCCGGCGCAGGTCGGGTTCGCCGAACTGCGGCGTGAACTGCAGGGCGGTCGGATAGGACGTGTAGCGGGGCGCCGGCCCGCCGTAACGGCGGATCAGTTCGGGCGCAAAGACAACGCCGGCAGGCATCGAAAAACTTCCTCGACCAAGATCGGCGCCAGCCTGCGGTGAGCCGGCCGCCGCGGCATTGACCGAGGTCAATGGCTTGATTCCACGGATGGAATCGACTTGTTCCCGCCGTGGCGCGTCCGTACAATGCGCGGCCTTGTCTGCCGAGCGGCGGTTGCAGCGCGCCCCTTGCCGGCAGGTTCCGGCCCGGCAGGGCCTGCATGAGGAGACTTCGCATCGCTTCTGAACGTGAGGACCGGCGCAACTATCAGATCACCGCGCCACGCGTACGCGTCATCGCCGATGACGGCACCCAGCTAGGCATTCTTCCGACCCGCGAAGCCCTGCAGAGGGCCGAGGATGCGGGCTTGGACCTCGTCGAGGTCTCGCCCAACGCCGAACCGCCGGTCTGCAAGATCATGGATTACGGCAAGTTCCTGTACCAGAAGGACAAGGCCGCCCAGATCGCAAAGAAGAAGCAGAAGCAGATCCAGGTCAAGGAAATCAAGTTCCGCCCGACCACCGAGGAGGCGGACTACCAGACCAAGTTCCGCTCCATCACGCGCTTTCTCGAGGACGGTGACAAGGTCAAGGTGGTCGTGCGCTTCCGCGGCCGCGAACTGGCGCACCAGGAACTCGGCATGGAGGTGATGAACCGCCTGCGCGAGGAACTGGGCGACACGGTCGCCGTCGAGCAGTTCCCGAAGATGGAAGGCCGCCAGTCGGTGATGGTCATCGCCCCGAAGCGGAAATAGTTCCCGCTTCGGGGTTCCCGGTTGCGCGCAGCCGCCCCGGTCCCGTCAGCGGAAAACTTGAAACTTCCGGCCGGAACCGCCAGAATCGCGCCCCTTCTGCGTCCCCGCAGATCGAAGGAAGTCCCCGCCCGCGTGGCAGGGCCCGGTCAGCTCCCTGGCAAGGATGCGCAGCCGGCAATCGACCCAATAAAGGAGTCCAGACAAATGCCGAAGATGAAAACCGTGAAAAGCGCGGCCAAGCGCTTTGCCAAGACCGGCAAAGGCGGCTTCAAGCGCTCCCACTCGCACAAGCGCCACATCCTGACCAAGAAGTCGGGCAAGCGCATCCGTCAGCTGCGCGGCGAAGCCCAGGTGCATCCGTCGGATCACCGCGAAGTTCGCATCATGCTGCCCTACGCCTAAGCGAGAGGAGAACGAACCATGGCACGCGTCAAGAGAGGTGTCACCGCCCGCGCCAAGCACAAGAAGGTGCTGAAGAAGGCCAAGGGCTATTACGGCGCCAAGTCGCGCCAGTTCCGCTCCGCCAAGGAGCAGGTCATCAAGTCGGGCCAGTACGCCTACCGCGACCGCCGCGTGAAGAAGCGCGAGTTCCGTGCGCTGTGGATCATCCGCATCGGCGCCGCGGCCAAGGAACTGGGGCTGTCGTACAGTCGATTTATCAACGGGCTCGCCAAGGCCGGCGTCGCCCTCGACCGCAAGGTCCTCGCGGACCTCGCGGTGCACGACAAGGCGGCGTTCAGCGCCCTGGTGGCCCAGGCGAAAGCCCAGCTCGGCGCCGCCTAAGTCCGCCCAAGTCGTCATTGGTTGCACTGGACAAGGGGAACGGCGTTGCGCCGTTCCCCTTTTTATTTGCGCAGAACATCGTCATGACCCAGGAATTCGACGCACTGCTGGACCAGGCCCGACGCGACGTCACCGCGGCGGCCGACGCGCGCGCGCTCGACGCGCTGCGCGTCGAGCTGCTCGGCAAGAAGGGCCGCATCACCGAACTGCTCAAGCGGCTGGGCACGTTGCAGGGCGAGGAGCGCAAGGCTTACGGCGAGCGCGTCAACACGCTCAAGGAAGCCGTCGCCGCGGCGATCGAATCGCGCGCCGCAGCGCTCGCCGAGCAGGAACTGCATGCCCGCCTGCAATCGGAAGCCATCGACGTCACCCTGCCCGGGCGCGGTGAACCCACCGGCGGCCTGCACCCGATCACGCGCACGATCCAGCGCATCTGCAACCTGTTCGGCGAACTGGGCTTCGAAACCGTCGAAGGTCCGGAAGTGGAAGACGACTTCCACAACTTCAACGCGCTCAACATCCCCGAAGCGCACCCGGCGCGCGCGATGCAGGACACGTTCTACGTGATGAATGGCGCGCGCCTGCTGCGCACGCACACCTCGCCGGTGCAGATCCGCACGATGCAGGCGCGCAAGCCGCCGATCCGCATCATCTGCCCGGGGCGCGTCTATCGCTGCGACTCGGATCGCACGCACAGCCCGATGTTCCATCAGGTCGAGGGCCTGTACGTCGCCGAGAGAGTGACCTTCGCCGACCTCAAGTACGACCTGCACACCTTCTTGTCGCGCTTCTTCGAGCGCGATGTCGAAGCACTGTTCCGGCCGTCGTACTTCCCCTTCGTCGAACCCGGCGCCGACGTGCACATGCGCTGGGCGCAGGCGGATGGCTCGTCGCGCTGGCTGGAGCTGCTCGGCTGCGGCATGGTCCATCCGAAGGTCTTCGAGGCCGTCGGCATCGATCCGGAGCGCTACACGGGCTATGCGTTCGGCATGGGGGTCGAGCGCATGGCGATGCTGCGCTACGGCGTCGATGATCTGCGCCTGTTCTTCAACAACGATCTGCGTTTCCTGGAGCAGTTCAAGTGAAACTCAGCGAAAACTGGCTGCGCGAGTGGGTCAATCCGCAGGCCACCATCCACGAGATCGCCGAGCGCCTGGTGATGGGCGGCCTGGAGCTGGAGATCGAGCCGGCGGTGGACACGCTGCCGCAGGGCGTCGTCGTCGGCCGCATCGTCGCCGCCGAGAAGCATCCGCAGGCCGACCGCCTGCAGGTGTGCCGCGTCGATGTCGGCAGCGGCGAGCCGCTGCAGATCGTCTGCGGCGCACCCAATGCGCGCGTCGGCCTGCACGCACCCTGCGCGACCGTCGGTGCGGTGCTGCCGGGCGGCATGCAGATCGGCCACGCCAAACTGCGCGGCGTCGAGTCCTCCGGCATGCTGTGCTCGGCCAAGGAACTGGCGCTGTCGGACAAGTCGGAGGGTCTGCTCGAACTCGACGCCACCAGCAAGCCGGGCCAGCCGATCACCGACTATCTGAACCTGCAGGATCACATCCTCAATCTGGAAATCACGCCGAATCGAGGCGACTGCCTGTCGGTGCTCGGGCTGGCGCGCGACATCTCGGCGCTGTACGGCGTCAACATCAAGCGGCCAAACCTGCCGCCGGCGATCGTCGTCGGTCACCAGCAGGTCAAGGTCGAGATCGACGATCTTGCCACCTGCACGAGCTACGCCGGGCGCGTGATCTCCAAGCTCAATCCCAAGGCACGCACGCCGGACTGGATGCGCGAGCGCCTGCGCCGCAGCGGCATCCGCAGCATCCACCCACTGGTGGACATCACCAACTACGTGATGCTCGAACTCGGTCAGCCGCTGCACGCCTTCGACCGCGCCAGGCTGCTCGGCAGCGTGCGCGTGCGCCGCGCGCGCAGCGGCGAGACGCTGAAGATGCTGACCGGCGACACCATCGAGCTGCATCGCGGCGAGCTGCTGATCACCGACGACAACGGTCCGCTGGCGCTGGCCGGCGTGATGGGCGGCTTCGACTCCGGCGTCACCGAATCCACCACGACCGTGTTTCTCGAATCGGCCTGCTTCGCGCCGGCCGCGGTGTCCGGCACCGCGCGCCGCCACAAGCTCACCTCGGACGCCGCGTACCGCTTCGAGCGCGGCGTCGATCCGGCGTTGCAGCGCAGCGCACTGGAACGCGCCACCCAGCTGGTCGTCGAGATCTGCGGCGGCGAGGTGCATCCGATCACCCAGGTCGGCCGCACGCAGACCGAACCGATCACGGTGCGCCTGCGTCACGCGCGCCTGGTGCAGCTGCTCGGCCACGAGATCCCGGCGCGCGAAGTCGAGGCGCTGCTCGGACGCCTGGGCATCACGATGCGCAACGAGATCGGCGACAGCTGGGTGTGCCGCATCCCCAGCCATCGCTACGACCTGCGCCTGGAAGCCGACCTGATCGAGGAAGCCGCGCGCCTGTACGGTTACGACCGCATTCCCGCCAAACCCTATCTCGCGGCGCTGGCACCGGCGCGCGCGCCGGAATCGCAGCGTTCGCTGTCCAGCCTGCGCGACACCCTGGTCGCACGCGGCTGGCAGGAGGCGGTGTCGCTGGCCTTCGTCGATCCACGCTTGCAGACGGTGCTCGATCCGCAGGCCAGCCCCGTCCCGGTGGACAACCCGATCGCCGACACGCAGTCGGTGATGCGCACGACGCTGTGGTCCGGCCTGATTCCGGCGTGGACCTACAACCGCCAGCGTCAGGCCGAGCGCCTGCGGCTGTTCGAGGTGGGCGTGTGTTTCGCCCTCGCCGGGACCGAGGTCGTCGAGACGACGCGCATCGCCGGCTTGGCCGCCGGTGCTGCCGCGACCGAACAATGGGGCAAGAAGGATCGGCCGGCCGATTTCTACGATCTCAAGGCCGACGTCGCGGCATTGCTGGGCGCAGCCGCCGAGGAGTACCGCTTCGAGGCCGCGCCGCACCCGGCCCTGCACCCGGGCCGCAGCGCGCGCATCCTGCGCAATGGCACGCCGGCCGGCTGGATCGGCGAACTGCACCCGCAGACGGTGCGCGCACTGGATCTGCCGCTGGCGCCGCTGCTGTTCGAACTCGACTGGCCGGCGCTGCGCGCGGGACGCCTACCGCGTGCGCAGGCGCTGTCGGAGTTCCCGTCCGCGCGGCGCGACATCGCCGTCGTCGTCGCCGAGACGGTCGAGGCGCAGACGCTGCTCGACTGCGCACGCCGCGCCGGTGGCAATGTATTGCAGAAAGTCCTGGTATTCGACATCTACCGCGGCGAAGCCGTAGGAAAAGCTTGCAAAAGCGTTGCTTTAGGGTTGATTTTCAATGACTATTCGCGCACGCTAACCGTCGAAGAAATCGATGCGGCCACGACTTCCGTGACCGAGGCGCTGGCCAGGGAGGTCGGCGCTCAGATCCGACAGTGAGGACGCAAAAAAGGGGGCCGGTGTGGCGCTGACGAAGGCGGAATTGGCGGAAGCCTTGTTCGACGAGCTGGGACTGAACAAGCGCGAGGCCAAGGAGTTCGTGGACCTCTTCTTCGAGGAGATCCGCGGTCGCCTGGAATCCGGGGATGAGGTCAAGCTGTCCGGCTTCGGCAACTTCGAGCTGCGCTCCAAGAACCAGCGACCTGGCCGCAATCCCAAGACCGGCGAGGAAATCCCGATCTCCGCGCGCCGCGTCGTCACCTTCCGGCCCGGACAGAAGCTGCGCCTGAGAGTGGAGACCGATGTCACCCGCAGATAACAAGGCGCAGGCGCGGCCGTTGCTCGCGGAACTTCCGGAGATTCCGCGCAAGCGCTACTTCGCGATCGGCGAAGTCAGCGACTTGTGCGACGTCAAGCCGCATGTGCTGCGCTACTGGGAGCAGGAGTTTCCGCAGCTGCGGCCGGTCAAGCGTCGCGGCAACCGCCGCTATTACCAGCAGGAAGACGTCCTGATGGTGCGCCGCATCCGCAGCCTGCTGTACGAACAGGGCTTCACGATCGGCGGCGCGCGCCAGCGCCTCAAGGATCTGGCCAAGCACGGCGGCCCCGCAAACGAACTGCCCAAGCCGTCCGCGCCGGCGTCGCCGCGGCATCGTGCCGAAGAGATCCGCGAGCTGCGTGGCGAGCTGGAATCGCTGCTGCGGCTGTTTCCCGAATAGCGCTGCCCGCGCTTTTATTGCACCCCGGGCTCCGCTACACTGCGCGCCCCCACGCCGTATCTCTCATCAATCGGGGCGTAGCGCAGCCTGGTAGCGCACTACCTTGGGGTGGTAGTGGTCGGAGGTTCAAATCCTCTCGCCCCGACCAATTTCAAACAGCTCTCCACGCGGGCGTTCGGATTCCGGCCCTCGGCGTTGCCGAGGGCGTTCGCCGGCGTGAATGTCCACCGGACATTCACGACAAAGCCCGTCACATCGGACGGGCTTCTGCGTTGACGCGTGGCTCAGGCCGTGAGCATGGCGTACAGCTGATCTTTCAGGCGCACGCGCTTCATCTTCACGCCCTCGACATAGGCGTCCGAAGGCGTCTCGATCTCTTCCTCGATGCGGCGCACTTCACGATCGACGTCGTGGTACTCGGCGAAGAGCCTGGCGAAATGGGCGTCATGGGTCTTGAGTTCGTGGATCTTCTCGCGCAGTTCGGGAAACTCGCCCACGAAGTCGTGCTTTTCGATCGTCATCGTTGATCCTGAAAAAGGTGGCTTGCCCGCGCTGCGTCTGTGGAGCGCGGCAACGCGCGCATCATCACCGCGGCACAGCGCGCCGGCGTTGATCCGGATCAAGCCTGGACAGCACGCCGATCCGGGATCAATCTGTCGGCCCGGCGCCGCGGGTCATGCCATGGAGATCGTCACGATGGCTTTGCTGATCAGTTCCGCTGCATTCACGGCTGGCGGCCCTATCCCCGCGCGCCATACCTGTGACGGCGGCGACCTGTCACCCCCCTTGCAGTGGAGCGGTGCCCCGGCGGCGACCCAGAGTTTCGTGCTGATCGTCGATGATCCCGACGCCCCCGACCCTGCGGCGCCGAAGATGACCTGGGTGCACTGGCTGCTCTACAACCTGCCGGCGACCAGCAGCGGCCTGCCGGAAGGCGTGCACACCGCCGCACTGCCGCCGGGCACGCGCGAGGGCCTCAACGACTGGCAGCGCAGCGGCTACGGCGGCCCCTGCCCGCCGGTCGGCCGGCACCGTTACTTCTTCAAGCTCTACGCCCTCGACACCGAACTGCCCGACCTCGGACGTCCGGACAAGCGCAGGCTCGAAGCCGCGATGCAGGGACATGTACTCGCACAGACGCAGTTGATCGGCACGTATCAGCGCGGGCGCTGAGACGCCGCGTTCAGCGGAATCCGATCGAGAAGTCGTGCCCCCACTGGCTCACCGCCGTGGCCTCGAACACGCTGTGCGTCTCCCAGTCGATGATCGCACCGCCGTAGCCGTACTCCAGCGCGAAGTTCGACGGCGTAAGCATGTAGAACGAGATCACCTGGTCGTTGACGTGGCGACCGAGCGTCGCCATCAGTTTCACGCCGTGCCTGAGCATGCGGTCGTAGGCGCGGCCGACTTCGTCCATCGACGGCACTTCCACTCATAGGCAACGACTGGAAGGAAGTGTTCCAGGGCTACAACAACGCGATGGCCGGACCCGAGGTCGCGCAGCGCGCCGTTGAGCGCACAGCGACCCAGCTCGGTGCGGCTCACGGCCGCCGCCGCGTCGCTGCCCGCGATGTCCGGTGGACGGCTGCTGCCGCAGGCGGCGAGGGCCAGGCTCGCGGCGAGCCACAGCGAAAGACAAGGAACCTTCATGCGGACACCCATCGGAAAAACCGTGCGCGGGTCATACCGCGATCGCCGCACGCGCGACGAGTGCATCGAACGCCGCGGCGGCCGGCAGCGTGCCGTAGTTGAGACCGTGCTCGCCGCCCAGCCGCGTCGCACAGAACGTGTCGGCGACACCGGCCTCGCCGGCGCGCAGCAACACGCTGGCCTGCAGCGCCAGCGCGACGCGCTCGACGACCATGCGCGAACGCAGCTCCAGCGTCGTGACGTCGTCGAAGGCGGTCGAGAGCCAGGCGATCTCGCGGTCGAGTTCGGCGTTCGCGCCCTTGGCCGCGAGCAGCTCGGCGAACAGGGCCTCGCGCGTCTCCGGCTCCTTGCTCAGCGCGCGCAGCACGTCCAGGCACTGGATGTTGCCGCTGCCCTCCCAGATCGAGTTCAGCGGCGCCTGCCGGTACAGCCGCGGCAGATTGGTTTCCTCGACGTAGCCGGCGCCGCCCAGGCACTCCTGCGCCTCGTTGACGAAGGCCGGCGCGCGCTTGCAGATCCAGTACTTGCCAACCGCCGTGGCGATGCGCGCGAAGGCCGCCTGCGCCGCATCGCGCGGCGCGGCATCGACGGCGCGCGCCACGCGCAGCGTCAGCGCGATGCTCGCCTCGGAATCCAGCGCCAGATCGGCCAGCACGTTCTTCATCAGCGGCTGTTCGACCAGGCGCTTGCCGAAGGCCTTGCGGTGCTGCGCATGGTGGATGGCCTGCACGAGGGCCTGACGCATCAGCGCGCTCGACCCGATCATGCAGTCCAGGCGCGTGAGCGCGACCATTTCCAGAATCGTCGCGACGCCACGGCCTTCTGCGCCGACACGCTGCGCATACGCACCGTGGAACTCGACCTCGCTGGACGCATTGGCCCAGTCGCCGAGCTTGTCCTTGAGACGCTGCACGTGAATCGCGTTGCGCGAACCGTCTGGGCGCAGCTTGGGCATCAGGAAGCAGGTCAGACCCGCGTCGGTGTAGGCCAGCACCAGCCAGGCATCGCACATCGGCGCCGAGAAAAACCATTTGTGACCAACGATCTCGTAGCTGCCGTCGGCCTGAAGGCAGGCCCGCGTCGTGTTCGCGCGCACGTCGGACCCGCCCTGCTTCTCGGTCATGCCCATGCCGATCGTGCAGCCGGTCTTCTGCGCCGCCGGCAGCACGCGCGGGTCGTACTCATACGACGTGATCTTCGGCAGCCAGAACTCGGCCAGCCGCGGTTCGTGGCGCAGCGTCGGCACCGCCGAGTGCGTCATCGTCAGCGGGCAACCCGTTGCCGCTTCGGCCTGTGCGTGCAGGTACGAAAGTGCCGCGCGCGCGACGTGCGCGCCGGGCGTGGCCTCGTTGCGCCATGCGAAGGCATGCACCCCATGCTGCATGCCCAGCTGCATCACCCGGTGATAGCTCGGATGGAACTCGACTTCGTCGATGCGATGGCCGTACCGATCGTAGGCGCGCAGCCTGGGCTTGTTCTCGTTGGCGCTGTAGCCGAGCTCCATCAGCTCGCCGCCGGCCACCGCGCCGAATGCGGCGAGCTGTGCCTCGGCCCAGCCGCCGCCCTCGCGAGCTACCGCCTCGCGCAGCGGCGTGTCGGTGGACCAGGCGTTGTAATGGCCGATCGGTGGCGCCTGGTTGGTGACGTCGTGGGTGACGAAGCGTTCTGCGGTGGTCATGACGCGGCTCGCGGCGGGGTCTCGGTCCGTGGATGCTCGCTCGCCGCCGCGCGGCGGTCAAAGCGCATCAGGAATCCGGGCAGGAACAGCAGGTCGAAGACCAGCGCGATGCCGATGACCATCGCGGTCATCTGACCCATCGTCGCGTTCACGTTGAAGTCGGAGCGGGCCAGGATCATGAAGCCCATCGTCAGCGCCGCGGTCGTCACCAGCAGCGCCGCGCCGACGGTGGAGAAGGCATAGCGGATCGCATCCTCGGTGGACTGGCCGCGTGTGCGCCGCGCGTACAGGTACTTCGAGAAGAAATGGATCGTGTTGTCCACGACGATGCCCAGCGTGATCGAGAACACGCCGGCCGCGGCCAGATTGACCTTGCCATCGACGATGCCCCAGACGCCGAACGCGATCGCCGCCGGGAAGGCATTGGGCAGCAGCGACATCAGGCCGAACTTCACCGAACGCAGCGCCGCGATCAGGGTCAGCGCGATCAGCACCAACGCGATCATCGACCCGCGCAGCATGCTGTAGATGTTGTTCTGGCCGATGTGCGCGAACATCACCGACAGGCTCGACCCGTGCGTGCGAAACTGCGGCACGTTGCGCTCCAGCCAGTCCGCGGCACGGCGCTCGAACTCGATCAGTTCGCGCGACGCGACGTTGGAGATGCTCACCGACAGGCGCGTCGCCGACTTGTCGAAGTTGATCGAGTCGTTCAGATCCAGACCCTGCGGCAGCGACAGCTCGTAGAGCAGCACGTACTGCGCGATCAGCTCGCGGTCGTCCGGGATCGTGTAATGGGCCGGATCGCCGCCGTGCATGTTGCGGTTCAGGCGCTTGACGACATCGACGAAGCTCGACACGTGGGTGACTTCCGGCTGGCTCTCCAGCCAGGTCTTGAAGGCATCGACGGCCTTCAGGTAGGCCGGCTCGTTGATCCCGCTCGGCCCTTCGGCATTGAGCGAGTAGGTGATGCTGTCCACGCCGGTGAGGTTGTCCTGGACGAAATCGAAGGCCTGGCGGATCTCCAGCGAGGTGTCGAAGTACTCGACCGTGTCGTCGTTGAGCTGATTGCGCGGCATGAAAGCCATCAGCAGCAGCGCGACGGCGGTCGCGCCCAGGAACCAGGCCTGATGGTGGCGCAGGATGCGGTCGGCGAGTCCTGCCAGCGTGAACTGCTGCAGGCGCGTCTCGCGGCCCGCACGCACCGGCAGCCACAGCATCATCGCCGGCAGCATCGTCAGCGTGAACAGCATCGCGCCGAACACGCCGAAGCCGACGACGGTGCCCAGCTCGCGGAACGGCGGCGAGTCGCTGGTGTTGAGCGAAAAGAAGCCGATCGCCGTCGTGAAGCTGGTCAGGAACACCGGCACGATGTTGATCTCCAGCGTGTGCCGCATCGCCTCGACCTTGGGCATGCCACGGCGCAGGTCGTTGAGGTAGTGCACCAGCAGATGCACGCAGTCCGACACCGCGAGCGTCAGGATGATCACCGGCGCCGAGACGTTGATCTGGTTGACCTGGTAGCCGAGCCAGCCGAGCACGCCGACGGTGCCGAGGATGCTGAACAGGATGACCACGCTGGTCGTCAGCACCGATCCCGGTGAGCGCAGGAACACGCCGACCAGGACGATGACGACGACGAACATCAGCGGCACCAGCGCGGCCGCGTCGGCCTCGGCGATTTCGTTGAACGCATGGTTGACGACCACCTGCCCCATCAGGTGGATGTCCAGCTCTGGATAGCGGGTCCGGAACTCGCTGCGCAGACGCCGCGCGGCCTGCATGACCTCCTGGTTCGCCGCCGTGGCCTCGCGGCTGTCGCCCGGCATCTCCAGGCGCACGTTGACCGACGACACGTGCGCGCGCTTCGACAGCAGGCCGCCGACCAGCGCCGGCTCGGCCAGCGCGGTCTTCTCCAGCGCGGCGATGTCGGCGTCGCTCAACGATGCGGGATCGGGCACCAGGTCGTTGACGATCAGTTCATCGCCCTGGGCGACCGAATGCTGGAAGTTGGTGATCGAATCGACGCGGATCGAGCGCGGCATCGTCCACGCGGCCTCGGTCAGCTCGCGCAGCGCCTGCAGCGTCCGCCGCGTGAAGATGCGGCCGTCGCGCGGCGCGACGATGAAGGCGACATTGTCCGCCTTGGTATAGGAATTCTCGATCTCGTCGTGCGCGACCAGGTACGGGTCATCGTCCGAGAAGAAAATGCGGTAGCTGCCCTCGAACCACAGATCGCGGGCACCGGCGACCAGCGCCAGCACCGCGAGGCAGGCCAGCACGAACAAGGCATTGCGGTACCGCACCAGCAGGGCGGCGAGCGTTGCTTCCATGAGATTCCTCGTCGATGAGGTTTGCATACTATCCGGTATGCACCGGTGCCGCCTTGGCCGCTGCGCAGCGCCGGCTGGCGCAGGGGACTTTGGCACGCTAGCCGAGGCACAATGCGCCGGGATCGGAGAACTCTCGGGGGTGTGCAGTGGCTTGGATCGCGACGGCGGGCGACGCGCGCTGGATCGGACGCCTGTATCGGCAGACCGCGCAGTGCGAAGCCGCTGCGCTGCGCCACTGGGCGCTCGATCATCTCGCCGCCTCCGTCCCCTTCGACGCTGCCGTGTGGGGCACCCGACGCCGCGACCACGAGCGCCTGACGGCCACCACCGTGCACCAGCTCGGCACGGCGGCGCTGCAACCGCTGCTGCGTCTGGGCGTGCGGCACTGGGTCGCACCAGCCGGCCGCGGCAGCGACGGCGACGCCGCCGTGGTCCGCCAGTTCGATCTCGCCGAGACCTCCCCGCGGGACGCCGACGCCGCCGAACTCGCCACGCTCGGCTGGTCGCAGCTCTTCGTGCTGCTGCAGCCGCAGCCGGGCACGCTGTTCGTCACCGTGCTGTGCCTGCTGCGCGCCAAGGGCGGCTTCTCCTACGAGGAATGCGAGCGACTGCGCCTGCTGCTGCCGCACCTGGCCGAGGCGGAGACCCTGGCGCTGGAACAGCGCCTGGCCCTCGACGCGCGGCTGGCGCGCGCCGGGCGCCGCAACCGCGGCCCGGCCTGCCTGGTCGATGCCAGCGGCGCCGTGCGCGCGATGGCGCCAGGCTTCCGCGAACTGCTGCGCAAGCAGCAGCCGCACTGGAGCGGCCTGACGCTGCCGGCATCGCTGCAGGCGCAGGCACGCGCCCACGTGGACACCGGTGCCGCCGAGTTCGATGCCCTCGGCCTGCACGCCCGCATCAACGCCGCGGAGGACGACCTGTACCAGCTGCACGTCCGTCCCTGCCATCCCTTCGACCGGCTCACCGCCCGCGAGCACGACATCGTCAAGGCGATGGTCGAGGGCGAGAGCTACAAGCTCGTCGCGCGCCGCCTCGGCGTCAGCGCCTCGACCGTCGCCAATCACGCCTCGAACATCTACCGCAAGCTCGGCGCCCTCAACCGCGACCAGGTGGTCTCGCTGGCCGGCTCCTTCCGCGGCGAGTCCGACGACCCGCGCGTGTAGGAATCGCGCCGCACCCAGACCGCCGCAGCGGCCGCCGGGAGCTTTCATCTAGCCGGATTCACGGCGGTTTTTGATCCAGATCAATCTTTGTCGGCTTTTTCCTACACAAATCGGCGCGGCTGCCACAACTGCGGCAAGTACGTCAATGATCTGGTCTATTTCGCGGCATAAAAGGAACGGGCACATTGGCCACACCGGTTGAGTGCTGGATGCAAGCAACCGGTGACACCGGACCTCGATGCTCTGAGGGTTGGGGCTCCGGGACTCGGGTTCCACACATCAATCTTGGAGTACGGCCTATGTTGACCATCCTGCGTTCCTATCTGGACTTCTATCGCGATACCCGCGGCCTCACCACCGTCGAATACGCCGTCGCCGGCGGCCTGATTGCCGCGGCGGTGATCGCGGCCTTCATCCTGCTCGGCCAGAACGTCGATACCGAGATCCGCGGCATCGCCGGCCAGATCGGCTGAGGCGAGTCAGGCCCGCTCCGGCATCCGTGGGCGGACGGTACGACGCCGTCCGCCCACGGCGGCGGAGAGCGGTCCGGTCACGACGACAGGTTCGGGCCGGAATGCCGGCCGGTCTGCCTGATCGCGTCGGCACGCAATGGAGAGTTGAAGATGCTGGAGCTTCTTCACACCCTGCTGGATTTCCACCGTGACGAAAGGGGCTTGACCACGGTCGAGTATGCCGTCGCCGGGGGACTCATCGTCGCCGCGCTGATCGCCGCCTTCGTCCTGCTCGGCAACAACGTCGGCGCCGAGATCACGCGCGTCGCCGGCCAGGTCGGCGGCTGAGGCGGACGAGTGCCGTGACTGCCATCCACCTCCATCCGATTTCGCCTGAGTGCTAGCGCCTCGGCTCGTCCATGACCACACCCGCGATCCATCCACTGCTCGTGCTCAGCCTGCTGCTGATTCTCGTCATCGCGGTGCGCGGCGATCTGCGCGAGCGGCGAATCCCCAACTGGCTGAGCCTGGGCGGCATCGGGGTCGGCGCGGGACTGCAATTCATGCTGCACGGCACGGCCGGGCTGTCGGCGGCGCTGTACGGCGCGCTGCTCGGCGGGCTGCTGCTGCTGCCGCTGTGGCTGTTGCGCGGCATGGCCGCCGGCGACGTCAAACTGATGGCCGCAGTCGGCACCCATCTGGGGCCGGTCGCGGCGGTCGTGGCGACGATGGCGACGCTGCTGGTGGGCGGCATCGTCGCGCTGATCCTGTGGTGGCGCCACCACGCGGCACGCGCGTCCCAGCCGGGCCGCGGGCCCGCGACGTTTCCCTACGCGCCCGCGATCGCCGCGGGCAGCGTGCTGACCCTGAGCCTGCCGCTGCTGCGCAGGCTGGTCGCCGGCTAGACCGCGCCATGGGCACCGTCGATCTCCGCCACCCGATGATGCCCGACACCAACGGCATCCCCTTGTGCGCGGCCCCGGTCCAGCCGTTCGCGGCACCGCGGACCCTGGCCGAAACCGGCCTGCCGACGACACTGCTGGGCGCCCTGCTGGCCAAGCACCTGCTGCTCGGCGGCGAACAGACCCAGGGCGCGCTGGCGGCGCGGCTGGCGCTCGCCGAACCGATCATCGCCGAACTGGTCGCGGTGCTGCTCGCCGCCGACCAGCTGTACGTGCTCACCGGCGCCGACGGCGATCTCAAGGTCGGCCTGCAGGCGAGCGGCCGCGGTTACGCCGCCGCGGCGCTGGCGCAGGACGGCTACGTCGGTCCGGCCCCGCTCGCGCTGCCGCACTACCAGCAGCTGGTGGCCGCCAACTCGGGCAGCGACCGTGTGGTGACCCGCGCCGACATGCACGCCGCCTTCGCCGACGTGGTCGTGCCCGACGACCTGCTCGATGCGCTCGGCCATGCGCTCAACTCGCCGCGGCCGGTCCTGGTCCACGGGCCTTCGGGCGCCGGCAAGACCTATCTGTGCGAACGCATCGCCAAGCTGCTGCCGGGCAGCACACTGGTGCCCTTCGCGATCGCGGTCGGCGAGCGCTGCGTGGCGCTGTTCGACCCCGCCTTCCACGACGTGCTGGACAGCCGTGGCAACCAGGACCCGCGCCTCGTGGTGTGCCGGCGGCCCGCCCTGACCACCGGGGCGGAACTGAGCCGCGACATGCTCGACATCAGCATCGACGCCCTGCATGGCATCGCCCAGGCACCGCTGTGGCTGCGCGCCAACAACGGTCTTCTGATCGTCGATGACTTCGGCAGGCAAGCCGTGCCGCCGGACGAACTGCTGCGCCGCTGGGCGCTGCCCATCGAGGCACGCCAGGACTGGGTCCGCCTCGACGGCCGGCTGGCCGCGCCGGTGCCCTTCGACGTGCGGCTCGTGCTGGTCACCAACCTCGCCGTCGAAGGCATCGACGGCGACGCCTTGCGCCGCACCGTCGGTCCGCGCGTCGCCGTCGGCGGACTCGCCGACGCGGACTTCGTCACGCTCTGGCACCGGACCTGCAACCGCCTGGGCGTCCGCTTCGACGCCGAGCTGCCGCGCTATGCGCTCGAACACCTGTACGCACCGCGCGGCCTGTCGCCCCTGCCGGCTCATCCCGGCGCGCTGCTCGAACACATGCGCGGCCTGGCGCGTTACGAGGGTGCGGGTACGCCCGCACCGCTGGACCTGCTGCATCTCGCCTGGACCGCCTGCTTTCCCGATACGGGCGAACAGGCCCGGCACCCGGCGCCAGTTTCTCACCGGACACATTGAACAAGAACGGAGACGCCCATGGCTCTACGCAGATCAACCCTTCCGACCGTCCTCGCCCTGCTGCTCGGCGTCGTCGCCGCGGTGCTCGCCGCGCGCTGGATGCAGCAGCGCCTGGCTGCCGTCGAAAGCGCGCGCAGCAGCACCACCGCGGTGGTCGTCGCCGCCAAGACGATTCCGTTCGGCGAAAGGATCCGCGAAGGCGACGTCAAGACCGTCGCCTGGCCGACGATGGAGCTGCCGTCCGACAGCTTCAGCGATCCGACGCAGGTCGTCGGGCGCTTCGCCAACCAGAAGTTCCTGCCGGGCGAGATGATCCTCAAGCCGCGTGTCGTCGAGCAATCGGCCGGCAATCTGCTCTCGACGATGATCGAGCCGAACATGCGCGCCGTGACCGTGCGCGTCAACGACGTCATCGGCGTCGCCGGCTTCCTGCTGCCGGGCAACCGCGTGGATGTGCTGGCGACGCGCATGAACGAACAGCGCCGCGCCGAGACGCGCACGCTGCTGCAGAACCTGCGCGTGCTCGCGGTGGACCAGACCACGGCGCAGGCCGGCAAGGATGAGCCGGTCGTGGTGCGCGCGGTCACGCTGGAAATGTCCCCGGAGCAGGCGGAACTCCTGGTGTCCGCCACCGAGGAAGGCACGGTGCAGCTGGCACTGCGCAACCCGGATGACACCTCGGTCGCGGTGCGACCGGCACCGCCGTCAACGATCCCGCTGGAAGAACCGCCGCCGGCCGCGGCCGCGCCGGCACCGGCGGTGCGCAGGGCCGCCGCGCCCAAGGCGCCGCCGCCCAAGGACACCGTCACGGTGATCCGCCAGGCACAGACCAGCGAAGCCGAGACCAACAAGTAATCCAGGCCCCGACGCCAACCGGACCGACGCCCGCGCGGGCCGCACCTCACCGAGCTTTCAGGAGCACATCATGAAGACCAAAGTTTCCCGGAGCCTGCTGATCGCGCTGTGCGCGAGTCTCGGTGCGCTGGCACCGCAGTTCACCACCGCGCAGGCGGCCGCGCCGGATGTCCGCGCGGTGACCACGGGCCAGCCCGGCCCGTTCGCGGTGCGGCTGTACAAGTCGGTGGTGCTGTCGTTCCCGCGCTCGGTCAAGCAGGTCTCGGTCGGCAACCCCGGCGTCGCCGACATCCTGATCCTGCGCGGCCAGCAGCTCTACGTGGTCGGCAAGAACCTGGGCACGACCAACGTGGTCGCCTGGGACGCCGACGGCAACATCATCAGCAGCTTCGACGTCGAGGTCACGCACGATCTCGACACCCTCAAGGAGAAGCTGCATGCGCTGCTGCCCGGCGAGCCGATCAAGGTGCACTCGGCGCAGGAGAAGGTGATCCTGAGCGGCCAGGTGTCGAGCCTGGCGCGCATGAACGCCGCCAAGGAACTCGCCGAGAGCTTCCTACCGGACTGCATCCGCGCCGTTTCCGATGCGCCCGAGGCACAGGGCAAGCGCAGCAGCGCGGGCACCGGCACCGATCCGTCGTGCAAGAAGGGCGCCGTCGTCAACCTGATGCAGGTCGGCGGCGCGCAGCAGGTGATGCTCAAGGTCACGGTCGCCGAGATGGCGCGCAGCGTGATCAAGCGCCTCGACGCCAACCTCAACGTGCTCGACTTCGGCCGCCATGTCAGCGGCGGCGCGGTGTCCGGCGGCGCCACCTTTCCCGACGCGCTCGATCCGGACGGCCTGCGCGTGCCGCTGCTGGGCGAGCTGAGCAACCAGTCGAACATCATCGGCCCGGCGCTCAAGGAGTTCGCACCGACGACGCCGGTGATCGACTCGACCGGCCTGTTCCTCAGCTACCTGTCCGGCGAGACCTATCTGCAGGCGGTGCTCGACATCTCCAAGCAGAACGGCCTGGCCAAGATCCTGTCCGAACCGACGCTGACGACACTCACCGGCCAGGAGGCGCAGTTCCTGTCCGGCGGCGAATTCCCGATCCCGGTGCCGCAGGGCGGCAACTCCAGTTCGACGACGATCGAGTTCAAGGAATTCGGCGTCGGCCTGCGCTTCGTGCCGATCGTGCTCGATTCCGGTCGCATCAACCTCACGCTCAACGTCAGCGTCAGCGAGATCTCCGGCGACAACAACGTCGTGCTGCGCTCGACCAACACGGCCAGCACCTTCTTCATCCCCTCGCTGACCAAGCGCAGCGCGTCCGGCACGGTGGAGCTCGCCGACGGCCAGAGCATGGGCGTCGCCGGCCTGATCAATGACAACCTGCGCAGCTTCGTCAACCGGCTGCCGGGCCTGGGCGACCTGCCGATCATCGGCGCGCTGTTCCGCAGCCAGCAGTACGTGTCCGGACAGACCGAGCTGGTGATCTTCGTCACGCCGTACCTGGCCAAGCCGATCGCGCCCGACCAGATCGCGCTGCCGACCGACAGCTTCGTGCCGCCGGGCGACCTCGAGTTCTACCTGCTCGGCCGCACCGACTCGCTGCGCAGCGCGCCGCTGCGCAAGAAGCCGGCCCAGCTCAATGTCGGCCACGACCTCAACCCGTAAGCCGCGCACCGCATCCAACCATTTCCGGAGCACGCCATGACTATCTCGATCCGCCTGGCCAGCCTGTCCAGCCTCGTCCTCCTCGCCGGCTGCGCGGGCAGCCCCCGGCATGAGAACGATCCCGCCTTCGGCAGCTCGGTGCGCCAGATGATCCAGGCGCAGATCTACAACCCCGCCGCCGCCGAGAACCCGCCCGCACAGGCACCGGACGGCATCGACGGCCCGCGCGCCGAGAACGTGCTGCAGACCTACCGCGCGGATGTCGACAAGCCGGCGCGCGCGCACGAGGCGATCCAGATGCAGGTTGCGAACTAAAGTCACGGACGGAGCACGACGGTGAACGCCCCGACCCTTCGACGGCCCGCGCGCCAGCGCGGCGTCGCCGCCATCCTGGTCACGGTCAGCGCGCTCGCGCTGATCGCGATGGCGGGCCTGGCGCTGGATCTGGGCGTCGCCTACGTCGCCAAGTCGCGGCTGCAGAACGCGCTCGATGCCGCGGCGCTCAGCGGCGCCAAGATCCTCAACGACACGCGCAGCGTGAGTCTCGCCACGACCGCGGCGCAGACCGATTTCGCCGCCAACATGGGATCGATCAGCGTCACCGTGGCGGTCTCCACCTCGCCGACCCTGACGCCCTTCGCCAGCGGTCCGAACCCGCGCTTCCTGCGCGTGTCGGTCGCGGCGCTGCCGGTCGCGCTGCGCCTGGTCAGCGCGCTGCCGGGCATCGGCGATACGCTCAACGTCGCCGGCAGTGCGGTCGCCGGACCGATCCCGCTGGGCGGCACGATCTGCTCGGCACTGCCGGTCGCGCTGTGCGGTACCAACAACGACACCGACTGCTCCGACGGCGCCTGCTACGGCTACACCGCCGGCGCCGCCAACGAGATCGAGTTCAAGGGCGACAACACCAGCCTGAAGTCCGGCAACTACGGCCTGGTCGAGCTGAGCTGCGGCACCGGCGCCAGCTGCGTGCGCAGCGGCATGGCCGGCGGCGAGGAATACTGCTTCACGATCGGCGGCACGTTGGTCACCGAGCCCGGCGTCAAGCAAGGACCGACCTCCCAGGGTCTGGACACGCGCTTCGGCATCTACGCGGGACCGACCAGTGCCGCCCAGTATCCACCGGACGTGGTCACGGCCAACTCGCCGGTGATCTTCTACAACACCTACCTGAGCCTGCTCTCCAGCGGCGTGTGGAACTACCCGTCGCCGCCGGGCCGGCCGCAGCGCCGCGTCGTCACCGTGCCGGTGATCAACTGCAGCACGCCGGTCACCGGCCGCTCCACGGTGCCGCTACTCGGCGGCGCCTGCGTGTTCCTGACCCGGCCGGTCAGCTCCAGCGGCAGCATCTACGGCCAGCTGATCACCGCCTGCGAGGCCGACGGCAGCGTGCCGACCAATCCGGACCCGGCGAGCCCGTACTACAAGATCATCCTCTACCGCGACCCGGCTTCGTCGCAGAGCTGACGGCCATGAACACCTCACTGCAATGCAGAACGATGCGCAGACAGGGCGGTTCGGTCGTGGTCGAGGCGGCGATCGTGCTGCCGCTGCTGCTGCTGCTGGTGCTGGCGACCGCGGAGTTCGGCCGCGCGCTGCTGCACTACAACACGCTGCAGAAGACCGTGCGCGACGCCACGCGCTACGTGGCGGAGAACGCAATCAACAGGAACACCAAGCTGATCGACCTGACGCCGACGCTGATCGCGACCACGCGCAACCTCGCCGCCTACGGCTCGCCGTCCGCGGGCACCGCGCTGCTGCCGGGGCTGGCGCCCGCCAACGTCACCGTGACGTCGCCGGATGCGTTTCACGTCCGCGTCAGCGCGACCTACACCTATCGGCCGATCTTTGCGACGATCCCGACTTTCGGACTGGGTAGCGGCAACATCAGCGTGCCGACGACCCTGACCAGCGCGCAGACGATGAGGGCCCTGTGATGCGCCGCCGCCAGAGGGGACTGACCACGGTCGAATTCGCCTTCGCCGGCGTCGTCGTGCTGGTGCTGCTGTTCGCGGTGATCGAGATCGGCCGCGCGATGTTCGTGTGGAACACGCTCGGCGAAGCCACGCGCCGCGCGGCGCGGCTCGCCGCGGTATGTCCGCCCGGACACGCCTCGGTGCTGCGCGCGGCGCTGCTCAACAACCCGGACGGCAGCTCGACCAGCAACCACATCCGCGGCCTGACCACTGCCAATGTCAGCGTCGAGTACCTGAACGGTGCCGGCGCGGCGACCGCGGTCATCGGCAACATGGCCTTCGTGCGCGTGTCGATCACCGGTTTCACGCACACGCTGCTGATCCCGTTCCTGACCCAGACGCTCACCGTGCCGCCGTTCCGGACCACCGTGCCGACCGAAAGCCTCGGCTACGTGCCGGAAACCGGCACGCGGACCTGTCCCGGCGGCTGAACATCCCATGACCCGAATCCCACCGATGACCGTTCTGCACAGGAGCCCGCTCCGATGAAAACAAACTCCGTGCTCATCGCCTGCCGCGCCAAGGCCGGCGGCGAGGCGATCCGCCAGCTGCTGGAGGGCCAGCCCGACCTCGACGTCAGCCTGGCGGTGGTCGAGCAGGGCCACGCCGATCCGCTGCATGCGCAACGCGGGCTGCCGGACATCCTCGTGCTGCTCGTCGAGGACAGCGCCGACGACATGCTGCGCGCGCTGGGCGCCCGCTCCCAGAACGAGCGGCCGCCGACGATCGTCATCGCGCCGGCCGGCGACGCCAACCTGATGCGGCGCTCGATGCAGATCGGTGCGCGCGACTATTTCAGCCCGCCGGTGCAGAAGGACGAACTGCTCAACGCACTCAAGGAGATCCGCCGCGACTTCGGCGTGCTGATTCCCGAACCCGCCGGGGCGCGCGGCAGCCTGATCGCCGTGATCAACGCCAAGGGCGGTTCCGGCGCCTCGACCATCGCCGCCAATCTCGCCCATCTGCAGGCGCTCGAATCGCAGGCCGACGTGGCGCTGGTGGACCTCGACCTGCAGTTCGGCACGCTGCCGCTGGCCTTCGACATCACCCCGCACCACTCCCTGCTCGACACGCTGCATGACATCGGCCGTCTCGACGCCAAGACCCTGCGCACGCACGCGGTCCGCCACAAGAGCGGCGTGTCCATCTTCAGCGCGATGTCGGAGCAGATGGCCCTGCCGTGGGAACAATCGGCGCAGTCGCTGCGCCAGTTCCTCGACCTGGCACGGCGCGCCTATGGCACGGTGTTCGTCGATCTGCCGCGGCAGATCGACCCGCTGACCACCGTCGCGCTGGAACAGGCCGACCGCGTGCTGATCGTCATGCAGCAGAGCCTGGCGCACATCCGCGACACCAAGCGCCTGCTGCGCATCCTGTCGTCCGGCATCGCCGTGCCGAGCGCCAACGTCACCGTCGTCGTCAACCGCTATGTCGAGAACACCACGCTCGGCAGGAAGGAGATCACCGACGCGATCTCGCCGCCGCAGCTGCTGGAGCTGCCCAACGACTTCAAGACCGTCTCGGAGGCGCAGAACGTCGGCGTGCCGCTGCACGAGCTCGACAAGAACTCGCCGATGACCAAGGGCTTGTCGAACCTGTTGACCCAGCTCATGCAGCCGCCCGGAGAGACCCCGCAGAATGCACCCAAGAAGCGCGGCCTGCGCGCCCTCTTTGGTGGCAACTGACGGAGCCAGCCATGAACAACGACGACTTCAGGCGCAAGCTGGCGGACTGGGGGCTGGTCGGCAAATCCGCCAAGCCGCCCGCGGGCGAGACCCGGCGGCCAGCGGCCGAGCCGGCGTCCGCGGACAGCACGCCGGCGTCCAACGGCCAGGCGTCGATGGAAACGATGTGGAAACACCGCATCCACGATCGCCTGCTCAAGACCATGGACCTGTCGGCGATCGACCGCACCGACGAGCGCCAGGCACGCGCGCAGATCCGCGACCTGGCGCAGCAGGTGATGAACGAGCAGCAGGTGCCGCTGCCCGCTCCGGCCCGGCAGCGCATCGCAACGCAGATCGAAGACGAGATCCTCGGCCTGGGTCCGCTCGAACCGCTGCTCGCCGATGAAACGATCTCGGACATCCTGGTCAACTGCTGGGACAACGTGTTCGTCGAACGCATGGGCAAGCTGGAACGCACCGACATCCGCTTCCGCGACGACCAGCATCTGCTGAGCATCATCGACCGCATCGTCGCGCGCGTCGGCCGCCGCATCGACGAGTCGTCGCCGATGGTCGATGCACGCCTAGCCGACGGCTCGCGCGTCAATGCGATCATCCCGCCGCTGGCGCTGGACGGCCCGCTGCTGTCGATCCGCCGCTTCACGGTCAAGCGCCTGGGCATCGAGCAGCTGATCAGCTACGGCATGCTCACACCGTGGATGGCCGAAGTGCTGTCGGCAATCGTGCGCGCGCGCCTCAACGTGCTGATCTCCGGCGGCACCGGCAGCGGCAAGACCACGCTGCTCAACGTGCTGTCGAGCTTCATCCCGCCGCAGGAGCGCATCCTGACGATCGAGGATTCCGCGGAACTGCAGCTGCAGCAGCCGCACGTGGCGCGGCTGGAGACGCGGCCGCCAAACATCGAAGGACGCGGCGAGGTCACGCAGCGCGACCTCGTGCGCAACGCGCTGCGCATGCGCCCGGACCGCATCATCGTCGGCGAGGTGCGCGGCGGTGAAGCCTTGGACATGCTGCAGGCGATGAACACCGGCCACGACGGCTCGCTGACGACGATCCACGCCAATTCCCCGCGCGACGCGCTGTCGCGCATCGAGAACATGGTGGCGATGACCGGGCTCGAACTGCCGGCGATGACGGTGCGTTCGCAGATCGCTTCGGCGATCCAGGTGGTGATCCAGGTCGAGCGCATGGAGGATGGCAAGCGCCGGCTGGTCAGCATCCAGGAGATCCAGGGCATGGAATCCTCGGTGATCACGATGGCCGAGATCTTCCGCTTCCGGCGGCGCGGCATCGACAAGTCCGGCAACGTCATCGGCCAGTTCGAGGCCACCGGCGTCGTGCCGCGCTTCCAGCAGCGCTTCCAGCAGCGCGGCATCGACGTCGATCCGGCGACCTACGATCCGCACCGCCACGGCGACAAGGAGGCCTGAACACATGACCGAGCTCAGCTGGCTGGTCCCCGCCGCAGCTTTCGCGATGGTATTCGTCATCGCCCTGCTCGCCGCTCGCGCGCTGTCGAGCGGCACCGCGGCGCGGCTCGAACAGCGTTTGCGCGCGATCAAGCTGGAAGGCGCCGAGGATTCCGCTGCGCCGATGATCCGCGAGCGCTACCTGCGCCGCTTCTCGCCTTTCGAGCGCCGCCTCGAAGAACTGCCGGGCATGGCAGCGGTGGCCCGGCTGATCGAACAGGCCGGTTACACCTTCCCCGCCTACCGCCTGGTCGGCCTCGCCGCGACGTTCGCGCTGGTCGGTGCGCTGCTGGCCTGGTGGTTCACGCATCACGCGGGACTGGTGCTGCTCGGCGCGCTGGTCGCCGCGGTGCTGCCGGTGCTGCAGATCTACGAGAAGCGCGGCGAGCGCCTGCGCCTGTTCGAGGAACAGCTGCCCGATGCGCTGGACATGATGGCGCGCGCGCTGCGCGCCGGTAATCCGCTGGTCGAGACCTTCCGCTTCGCCGCCGAGGAGATGGATGAACCCGTCTCCAAGGAACTGGGTACGACCTGGTCGCACCTCAATTACGGCGTCAGCCTCAAGGCGAGCTTCGACGACATGATCCGGCGCATGCCATGCACGAGCCTGCGCGCGATGGCGACCGCGATCCTCGTGCAGCGCGAGACCGGCGGCAACCTCGCCGAGATCCTCGACAAGATCTCCGCGGTGCTGCGGCAGCGCTTCCGCTTCCAGCGCCGCGTGCGCACGCTGACGGCGGAAGGACGCATGTCGGCCTGGGTGCTGATCCTGATGCCATTCGGGTTGTCCGTGCTTCTGAGCGTGACTTCTCCAGAGTATCTGCCAATGCTGTTAAGGGAACCGACCGGCCGCCTGCTGATCCTCGGTGCGGTCGGTCTGATGAGCATCGGCATCCTGTGGATCCGCCGCGTCATCCGCATCCGCATCTAGGACCCCGCACTCATGGACAGTCTGATCCACTCCCCCTACTTCGTCTGGATCTTCGGCGGCGCCATCGGCATCGCGCTGACGCTGTTCGCGCTGGTCACGCTGCGCACTTCCGGCGCGGTGCTCGACCCGACGCGCCGGCGCCTGCGCGACGTCGAGCAGACCGGCAATGTCGAGAATGAACCCGGCGTCCTCGGCCAGATCGGCGCGGCCATGCTGCCGCGCAGCGAACAGATCAGGCAGACGCTGAGCCTGTCGCTGCAGCAGGCCGGTTTCCGCGATCCGAGCGCCCTGGCGATCATGTACACGATCAAGGCGACTCTGGCGATGGCGCTCCCCGCGACGATCGTCGTGCTGTCGCTGAGTCTGCCGACCCTGCGCTTCGCACCCTCGACCATCGCGCTGCTGCTCGGCGCCGGCGCGCTGGCCGGCTGGTGGCTGCCGAACTACATCCTGTCCAAGCGCATCGAGTCGCGGCAGAGCCGGCTGATGGAGGGACTGCCGGACGCACTCGATCTGCTCGTCGCGTGCACCGAGGCCGGCCTCGGCCTCAATGCCGCGATCGAGCGCGTCGCCGAGCAGATGCCGGCCAGCAATCCGGAGCTCGCCGCCGAGCTCGCTCTGGTCAACAGCGAGATCCGCGCCGGCGTGGATCGGCTGGAAGCGTTGCGCAACCTCGCCACGCGCACCGGCCTCAAGGAAATCCGCGGCCTGGTGTCCCTGATCAATCACAGCATGCGCTTCGGCACCAGCATCGCCAGCACGCTGCGCGTGTACGCCGAGGAATTCCGCGACCGTCGCCTGCAGCGCGCGGAGGAACTGGCGGCGACGGTCGGCACCAAGCTGATCTTCCCGCTGATCTTCTGCATCTTCCCGTCGTTCTTCGTCGTCGCGGTCGGGCCGGCGATCATGGGCGTTCTCAAGGCCCTGAGCTACTGGCCGGACCGCTGACACTGGAGATCGAACCGGATGCCGCCTGCCACACTTCGTGGTTGCATCAACGTCGTCGCCGTCGTCGTGCTGCTGCTCACGAGCGCCTGCGCCAGCGTCGGCAAGCAGGCCCCGACCGGCAAGGACGCCGAGGCCCAGCAGTATCTGCAGACGGGCATGGCGGCCGCGCAGAAAGGTCAGCACGAGCTGGCGCTGTCGGAATACGTCAAGGGCCTGGCCGCCCAGCCGCGCAATGCCGAGCTTCATTTCCGTGTCGCCGAGTCACAGGTGGCCATCGGCAAGACCAGCGAGGCCGCCGTCACCTACCGGAGGGTCCTCGGCCTGCAGCCCGATCATGCCGGGGCGCTGCAGGGCCTCGGACTGCTGCTGCTCAAGCAGGGCCAGTACGAGCCGGCGACGAAACTGCTGACCCGGTCCGTCGAGCTGGACCCGACGTCCTGGCGCAGCCTCAACGGACTGGCGGCGATTGCGGACCTGAAACGTGACTACGCACAGGCACGCGACTACTACAACCGCGCGGTGGCCCTGCAACCGAACTCGCCGGTGCTGCTGAACAACCTCGGCTACTCGCGCTATCTGGCCGGTTCGCTGAGCGACGCACGCAGCTACTTCGAACAGGCGCTGCGCATCGACCCGCAGTACGGCCAGGCCTGGCGCAACCTCGGGCTGGTGATGGCACGCCAGGGCCAGCTGCGCGAGGCAGTGCGCGCCTTCAGCCAGACCATGCCGGAGGCCGAGGCGGCTTACACGACCGGCTACGTCTGCATGCTCGAAAACCGCCTCGCCGATGCGCAGAGCATGTTCCAGCGCGCCATCGACCTCTCGCCGTCGTACTATCCGGACGCCGAGGATGCCCTGGCACGCGTGAAAACCCTGCGCTCGGACCTGCGCAGCGAGGGCGAACCGTGAGCCAGCCCGCCCGGTTTGACGGCAACAGACGCGCTCTCTATCATTCCGCCCCCTATCGCACGGACGGTTAGCTCAGCGGTAGAGCACCGCTTTCACACGGCGGGGGTCACAGGTTCAAGCCCTGTACCGTCCACCAGACATCCGCAAATGAACCGCTGCGACCGTCCGGGCGCAGCGGTTTTTTCTTGTCCAAGAGCCCCGCCGATGAGCGCCGTCCGCCCCTTGATGCATGCCATTCAGAATCGCGATCTCGCGGCTGCGCGAGCGGCCCTGGAACGCGATGCCTCGCAGGCCACCGATCCCCTGCCCGGCGGGCTGTCGCCCTTGATGTTCGCGCTCTACAACGGCGCCCGCGACATCGCCGAGCTGCTCCAGTCATTCCGGCCGCTCGACGTGTTCGAGGCCGCCGCCAGCAACGACGCGCGCCGGGTCGCCGAACTGGTCAGCCGGGATCCGGAACTGCTGGACGCCCGCAGCGTCGATGGCTGGACACCGCTGCACCTCGCGGCGTTTCTCGGCGCACGGGACGCTCTGCTGGTGCTGATCGGCCTGGGCGCACCGATCGACGCCGTCTCGCAGAACCCGATGGCGAACACACCGCTGCACGCCGGCATTGCCGGAGCCGCAGGCGAAACGCTCGCCCCGCTGCTGATCGCGCTGGGCGCCGACACCGCTTACGTCGGCGGCAGTGGCGTTAACGCACTGCACCTCGCCGCGTCACGCGGCTTCGAGAATCTGTGCAGGCTGCTGCTGGCACGCGGCATCGACCGATCCCTTCGCACCGAGGACGGCAAGACCGCCGCCGAAATCGCCCGCGAGCGCGGCCACCTGGGCACGGCGGCGCTGCTGGAACTGGCGCTCGGCTGAGCGGATCAGCGCAAGCGGAAAATCCAGCGATCCGCACCGAGATAGTTGACCATCATGCCCGCAAGCGAGCCCGCCGCGACGCCCAACACCGGCCAGCGCGCGACCAGGGGCAGCGTCGCCAGCAGGCCGGCATAGACCGCGTAATTGACGGCACCGCCGCCGAGCATCGTCAGCAGGTAGCGGCCCCATTCGGTGGCGCGCGCAGATCCGCGGCGGTCGGCGAACGTCCAGTGGCGATTCAGCAGCCAGGTGACCGTCGCGGCGGACAGAAAGGACGGCACGCGCGCGAGGTAGGGATTCAGCGACAGACCCGCAAGCAGACCGTGCAGCACGCCCGCATCGACGACGAAACCGATCGCGCCGACCACCGCGAAGCGCGCCAGCCGTGCCGCGTCAGACCTCACGCGGACCGACTGCGAACGGCGGTGGCTGAGCCAAGTAAGCGAGCATGCGCAGCTCGCGCCGGCCGCGCGTGACCGTGTCGAGAATCAGCCCGGAGAAGAACGACAACGCCGCCAGCAACATCAACCCGGTGGACAGAATCGCCGTCGGGAAACGCGGCACCAATCCGCTGGCCAGCCATTCCAGGACGATGGGAATCGCGAGGATGACCGACGACGAGGCGAGCACGGCCGCGCCGATTCCGTAGAACAGCAGCGGCCGTTCGGCGCTGAACAGTTCGACCATCGTGCGCAGGATGCGCCAGCCGTCGCGCCAGGTGTTGAGCTTGCTGTGCGAGTCGTGCGGCCGTTCGCGGTAGGGGGTTTCGATCTCGACCACCGGCATGTTCAGCTGCAGCGCGTGCACGGTCAGCTCGGTCTCCGTCTCGAAGCCCGCGGACAGCGCCGGAAACGACTTGACGAAGCGCCGGCTGAACACGCGGTAGCCCGACAGCACATCCGCGCAGGGCCGTCCGAACAGATGCGCCAGGCCGGCGCTGAGCGCGCGGTTGCCGAAGGCATGGCCCGGACGGTAACTGTGGCCGGTGACATCGCGCCGGCTGGCCACGACCATGTCGGCACTCTGCTCCAGCAGCGCCGCGACCAGCCGCGGCGCACTCGCTGCATCGTAGGTGCCGTCGCCATCGACCAGCACATAGAGATCGGCATCGACGTCGGCGAACATGCGGCGCACGACATGGCCCTTGCCCTGCAGCCAGACGTGCGCGACCCGAGCGCCGGCGTCGCGCGCGAGCCGCGCGGTCTCGTCGCGCGAGTTGTTGTCGAAGACCCAGATACTGGCCGTCGGCAACGCGGCGCGGAAATCCTCGACCACCCGCGCGATGGTCGGCGCCTCGTCACGACACGGCACCAGCACGGCGATGCGCAGATCCGCGAGCTCCAGTCCTTGGCTTCGATCCTCGTTCACGAACCCTGCTCCCTGGCTGCCGCGCCGTCCGGCGCGGGGACGTCCGCAAGATGCACCCGGTACAAGCGCCACCCCGTTTCCGTGCCGGCGGACCAGGGCATCGGTTCCAGCCAGGACGGCACGTCACCGTCGGCGACGCGCTGCGCCAGCGTGCGCGCAGCGCCCTGCCCGCGCAGCGCGTGCTGGAAGGCCACACAACCCAGCACGTAGTCCACGCCGCGGCGGCGGACGATTTCCTCGGCCCGCCCGTCGCCGGCATCCATCCAGGCGCGGAAATTGTCCAGCATGCCCTGCACATTGTGATGATAGGGCCCGGCGACGATGCGATGGTGGGTGCGGTACAGCAGCTCGGGACCTCTGGTCAGGGCCGTCAGCATCGTCGCCGGGGGCAGCCGGTTCAGTTGCGCCGCGACCGGCTGGAGATTGCACAGATCGAGGTCCATCTCCCAAGGCAGTGGCGGGTAGAGCCTCGCCAGCGTCGTGTGCGTCAGCATCAGCAGACAGGGCGCCAGGCCCACACACAATGCGATGGCCAGCTCGCGCCGGGTCAGGGTCGCGTCGTCGTCCGCATTCATGCCGCGCAGCGTCGCCACGGCGGCCGACCAGGCCAGCGCGGCGGCGACGGCAGCGGCCGCACCCATGCGGATGTGCCAATAAGCCAGCGCCGCATAGCCCAGCGACATCATCGCCAGCGCCGCCAGCCAAAGGCTGCGGCGCTTCCACGCCGCCAGCGCTGCGATGAGTCCGGCGCACAGCGGCACGAGCACGTAGCGGGCGAACTTCTCCGGCCCTCGGGCGGGCTTCAGTTCGAGGATGTGATCCCAGAACAGTCGCCGCAGCTCCTCGGGGATCAGGCCGGCCGGCCCGTCGCGCACGCCGGGCACCACCCGCAGCCACAGTGCCGCACCCGCCAGCGCTGCGACCGTCATCCACGCCAGCGCGCGCGGCAGCGACCATCCTTGCCGGACGCAGGCGTCGGCGGCCAGCAGCAGGCCCGCGAGCAGGACTGCGAGCACCACGTAGGCGAGGCTGATGTGATCGAGCGCCCAGCGCGAGAAGCCCGCCGGCGGTGGGTCCACCGTCCAGCCCAGCATGATCATGAGCAGCAGCCCGACCGCGATCGGCCACAGCGCGCCGGACTGCGGGTGCTGCAGGCGCAGCGCGCTGCGCACGCCGGCGAGACCGACGACCATCGGCAGGGTCTCCGGCGAGATCCACAGCGCCAGCCCGAGCGACAGGCCGCCGCAGAGATCCAGCCACGGCCGCCGCTGTTGCGGCGGCTGCAGCAGGCAGGCCGCGGCCGCCGCCAGCGGCACCAGCATGAAGATGTGATGCGTGATCTGGATGATGTAGCCGTAGCCGCGCAGCGCAGCCGACGAAGCCAGGACCAGGCCGGACACCGCCACTGCCCGCGGTGTGCCGATCCGCACCAGCGCAAGCGCGACGAACAGCGCCACGGCGAGCATGCTGGCAAACGTCACTGCCGCACCGGCGTAGCGCAGCGCCGGTTCGCGCTCGAGACCGGCGACGCGCAACAGGCGGTGCAACTGCCATAGCGTCGCGGAATGCAGCATCGACCAGTGCAGCTGATTGCCGTCGGGCGCGTTGTCGCGGGCCACGAACGAGAAACTGCCACCCGGAACCCGATCGTTCAGCAGCACCAGCTTGTAGTAGCTGTCCGGGTTGCGCAGCTGGGCATCCTGCAGACGCGGGACCGAGGTCGGAAACTGCAGCACGCACACGATGGCGACGAGGCCGACCGCCACCGCGACGGCCAGCGCGACGCTGCGACGCCGGGACGGCCTGATGTCGGGTTCGCGGCTCACTGCGCCAGGCTCACCCGATACAGCCGCCAGCCGGTCTGGATGCCCGCCGGCCAGGGCATCGGCTCCAGCCACTCCGGCACGTCACCATCCACGACACGCTGCATCAGCGTGCGCTGCCCGGCCTCACCCTGCAGCGCGGCCTGGTAGCGCACACAGCCGAGCACGTAGCCAATGCCGCGGCGCCGCAGGATCTCCTGCACGCGGCCATCGCCCGCGTCCAGCCAGGCACGGAAGCTGTCGAGCATGCCGTCGGCGTTGTGATGATAGGGACCGGCGATGACCCGATGATGGGTCCGGTACAGAAACTCCGGGCCGCTGACCAGCGGAGTCAGGAAGGTCGCCGATGGCAAACGATTGAGCGTATCCGCGATCGGCGCCAGGCTGCAGGTCGCATCCGCCTGCCGGATCTTCTCGACCACCGCCGCGGGCAGCGACAGCTGGTACGCGATCAGCTGCGCATGCGGCAGCAGCGCGACGCACAACGCGGCACCGAGCTCGCGTGCCGACAGACTGCCGTCGTTGCGCGGATCCATCGCGCGCATCGTGGCTGCGCCCGCGGCGATGGCCAGCGCCGCCGCGACCGACGCCGCGGCGCCCATGCGCATGTGCCAGATACCCAGCAGCGCGTAACCGAGCGCGAGCATGGCCAGTGCGCCGTGCCACAGGCTGCGCTGCCGCCAGCCTGACACGGCGGCAAGGGCCGCAGCGGCGAGCGGCATCGTCAGGAAGCCGATCCATTCCGCGGTCAGCCGCACGCCGCGCAGTTCGACGATGTCACCCCAGAACAGGCGGCTCAGCTCGTCGGGAACCAGCCCCTGCGGTCCCTGCCGCGCGCCGGGGACGAGCAGGAGCCAGGACAGGACCGCGATCGCGCCCAGCACCACCAGCGCGGGCAACGAGCGCCGCAGTGGGACACGCCGGCTCGCGCACAGGTCACCGGCGGCGAGCAGTCCGGCGAGCAGCACGACTAGTGAAACGTAGGCCAGGCTGATGTGATCGAGCGCCCACACACTGAAGCCGGGCGGCGGCGGATCGACCGTCCAGGCCAGCAGTGTGGTGGCGACGAGGCCGGCAGCGATCGGCCCGAGCGCCGCCGACTGCGCATGCTGCAGGCGCAAGGCCAGCCGCACCCCGGCCAGTCCGACGAGAAACGGCATGGTTTCGGGGGATACCCAGAGGGCCAACCCCAGCAGTGCCCCACCCAGGACGTCGATCGACGGCCGCCGCAGCTGCGGCGGCTGCAGCAGACAGGCTGCGGCGGCGGCCAGCGGCACCAGCATGAAGATGTGATGCGTGATCTGCACGACCCGGCCGTAGGCGAACATCGGCACGGACGACGCGAGCACGAGGCCGGTGACCATCACCGGGCGCGCCGGCGCGATGCGGGTCGCGGCCAGACCGACGAAACCGGCCACCAGCAGCACGCTGAGCACCGTGAGCGCCCCGCCGGCATAGCGCAGGGCCTCGTCCTCGCCGATGCCCAGCCAGCGCAATGGCCGATGCGAAGCCCACAGGGTGACGCTGTACGGCAGCGACCAGTGCACCCAGCTGCCGTCCGGTGCGTTGTCGCGCGCCACCCAGTTGAAGGGTGCGGACGGCGCGCGGTCGCGCAGCAGAACCAGCCGGTAGTAGCTGTCCGGGTTGGGCAGATCGGCGTCGATCAGCAACGGCAGTTCGCGCCAGACCTGCACCGCCTGCACGATGGCGACGAGCACGACGGCGATCATCACCGCCGCGGCCGGACTCGTGGACCCTCGATGCAGGACGCGTCGTGACTCCGTCATGCCAAGGTTCTTGCCGCGCTGCGCCGGGCACGAAAGAAGGCGCGCAACAGCTCGCCGCATTCCCGTTCCAGCACTCCGCCCTGCCACTCGACGATGTGATTCAGGCGCGGGCGGGCGATGACGTCATAGACCGAACGCACGGCACCGGCCTTCGGATCCCAGGCGCCGAACACCAGGTGCGCGACGCGCGCGTGCACGATCGCGCCGGCGCACATCACGCAGGGTTCGAGGGTGACGTACAGGGTCGTATCGAGCAGGCGGTAGTTGCCGATGCGCTGCGCCGCCTGGCGCAGCGCGACCATCTCGGCATGGGCACTCGGATCGTGCGCGCCGATCGGCTGGTTCCAGCCCTCGCCGACGATGCGCTGCCCATGCACGACGACGGCACCGACCGGCACCTCGCCCATGGCTTGCGCGCGATGCGCGAGCATCAGCGCATGGCGCATGTAGGCTTCGTCGCGGGCCTGCTGCTCCGGCGAGCGTGGCGGCTCGGCGTAGATGAACAGGCCCTCGGACATGGCGTTCGTTCTATCCGGCGAACGCCGAGCGCATCGTCCAGGCACCGATCAGGATGAAGCCGGCGCCGGCGACGATCTGCAGCTGCTTCGGATTGACGTGCTGCGCCAGCCAGGTGCCGGCGAGCACGCCGATGCCGGCGGCGACCACCAGCGCCGAAGCCGAACCGGCGAACACGGTCCACTTCGACGCCGGCTTGTCGGCCGAGAACAGCAGCGTCGCCAGCTGCGTCTTGTCCCCCAGTTCGGCGAGAAAGACGGTGGCAAAGACCGTCGCAAAAATCTTCAGATCCACGTTCACTCCCACTCGATCGTGGCGGGTGGCTTCCCGCTGACGTCGTACACCACACGCGACACGCCCGGAATCTCGTTGACGATGCGCCGCGAGCAGACGTCCAGCAGCTCGTAGGGCAGATGGGCCCAGTGCGCGGTCATGAAGTCGATGGTCTGCACGGCGCGCAACGCGATGACCGGCTCGTAGCGGCGGCCGTCCCCGGTCACACCGACGCTCTTCACCGGCAGGAAGACCGCGAAGGCCTGGCTGGTCTTGTCGTACCAGCCGGCACGTCGCAGTTCCTCGATGAAGATGTGGTCGGCCAGACGCAGCGTGTCGGCGGCCTGCTTGGTGACCTCGCCGAGGATGCGCACGCCCAGTCCGGGGCCCGGGAACGGATGGCGATAGACCATCTCGCGCGGCAGGCCCAGCTCGACACCGATCGTGCGCACCTCGTCCTTGAACAGCTCGCGCAGCGGCTCGACCAGCTGCATCTTCATGCGCTCGGGCAGCCCGCCGACGTTGTGGTGCGACTTGATGACGTGTGCCTTCTTGGTCTTGGCGCCGGCCGATTCGATGACGTCCGGGTAGATCGTGCCCTGCGCGAGGAACTCGACGCCTTCGAGCTTCGCCGCCTCCTCCTCGAAGACCTCGACGAACAGCCGGCCGATGATCTTGCGCTTGGCCTCCGGGTCGCCCACACCCTTGAGCGCCGCCAGGAAGCGCGCCTCGGCATCGACGCGGATCACCTTCACGCCCAGATGATCGGCAAAGATCTTCATCACCTGGTCGCCTTCGTGGTGACGCAGCAGACCATGGTCCACGAATACGCAGGTCAGCTGATCGCCGATCGCACGGTGCAGCAGCGCTGCGACCACCGAGGAATCGACGCCCCCGGACAGGCCCAGCAGCACCTTCCTCGCGCCGACCTGCGCACGCACGCGCGCGATCGCATCGTCGATGATGTTGCCCGGCGTCCAGGCACTGCCACAGCCGCAGATCTCGTGCACGAAGCGCGCATAGATGCGCTGGCCCTGCGTGGTGTGCGTGACCTCCGGATGGAACTGCAGCGCGTAATAGCCGCGCGCCTCGTCGGCCATGCCGGCGATCGGCACGTCCTTGGTCGAGGCGATCAGCTTGAAGCCGGACGGCAGCGCGGACACGTGATCGCCGTGCGACATCCACACGTCGAGCAGACCGTGCCCCTGGTCATTGACCCGGTCCTCGATGTCCCTGAGCAGGCGCGAATGGCCACGCGCGCGGACTTCTGCGTAGCCGAACTCCCTGACCGTGCCCGGATCGACCTTGCCGCCGAGCTGCGCCGCCATCGTCTGCATGCCGTAACAGATGCCGAGCACCGGCACGCGCAAGTCCCAGACCGCCTGCGGCGCGCGCGGCGAATTCGGCTCGATCACCGATTCCGGGCCGCCGGACAGGATCACGCCGCGAGGCGCGAACGCGCGGATCTCGTCGTCGGCCATGTCCCAGGGATGCAGCTCGCAATAGACGCCCAGCTCGCGCACGCGGCGCGCGATCAGCTGCGTGTACTGGCTGCCGAAATCGAGAATCAGGATCTTGTCGGAATGGATGTTCATCGATGTCAACGAAAAGCCCCGGCGGACCGGGGCGTGTTCGGGCCCTATTCCACCCGGTAATTGGGCGCTTCCTTGGTGATCGTCACGTCGTGCACGTGCGACTCCTTGATGCCGGCGGCGGTGATCTTGACGAAGCGCGTCTTCGTGCGCAGGTCCTCGATCGTCTGGCAGCCGGTGTAGCCCATGCTCGCGCGCAGGCCGCCGACCATCTGGTGCACGATCGCCGCCATCGGCCCCTTGTAGGGCACGCGACCCTCGATGCCTTCCGGCACCAGCTTCTCCAGTTCGGAGGTCGCGTCCTGGAAGTAGCGGTCCTTGGAGCCCTGCGCCATCGCGCCGAGCGAACCCATGCCGCGGTAGGACTTGTACGAACGGCCCTGGTACAGCTCGACCTCGCCGGGCGCCTCCTCGGTGCCGGCCAGCATCGAGCCGACCATCACCGCGTAGGCACCGGCCGCGAGTGCCTTGGCGAAATCGCCGGAGTAGCGCACACCGCCATCGGCGATCAGCGGCACGCCCTTGTTCTTGAGGGCTTCGGCGACATGCATCACCGCGCTGATCTGCGGCACGCCGACACCTGCGACGACACGCGTCGTGCAGATCGAACCCGGGCCGATGCCGACCTTGACGGCGTCCGCGCCCGCATCGACCAGCGCCAGCGCCGCGTCGCCGGTGGCGATGTTGCCGCCGATCACCTGCAAGCCGTCGCCGTACTGTTTCTTGATCGCCGCGACGCGATCGATGACACCCTTGGAATGACCGTGCGCGGTATCGACGACGACGACATCGACGCCCGCCTCGACGAGGCGCGCGACGCGATCGTCCGTGTCCGGCCCGGTACCGACCGCGGCGCCGACGCGCAGGCGGCCCGCATCGTCCTTGCAGGCGATCGGGTAATCGGTGGATTTCTGGATGTCCTTGACGGTGATCATGCCGCGCAGCTGGAACTTGTCGTTGACCACCAGCACCTTCTCGATGCGATGCTGGTGCAGCTTGGCGATCACCTCGTCCTTGGACGCGCCTTCGCGCACCGTGACCAGGCGCTCCTTGGGCGTCATCACCTTGGACACCGGCTCGCCGTAACGCGTCTCGAAGCGCAAGTCGCGGCTGGTGACGATGCCGACCAGATTCTTGCCATCGACGACGGGCACGCCGGAAATCCGGTTGGCGCGCGTCAGCTTGAGCACTTCGCCGACGGTCATGTCCGACGGCACGACGATCGGGTCGGTGATCACGCCCGATTCGTACTTCTTGACCGCGCGGACTTCGCGGGCCTGCGCCTCCGCCGGCATGTTCTTGTGGACGATGCCGATACCGCCCTCCTGCGCCAGCGCGATCGCCAGCTTGGACTCGGTCACCGTGTCCATCGCCGCCGACAGCAGCGGGATGTTGAGCGTGATGCGGCGCGTCAGCTGCGTGCGCAGGTCCACCTGCCGGGGCAGCACCTCCGAGAACGCGGGCAGCAGCAGCACGTCGTCAAAGGTGAGCGCTTCGGACTGGATACGCATGGCGGGGGCCTAGTTGAGTAGGCGGGTCATTATATGCGATCGGCGCCCCGCCTCGCTGCGCCCGGCCGCGACTTTCCGTAAGCTGCGCGGCGATGGCCACGCCTTCCGCCACCCGCACGATCTACGAGGTTTCAGAACTGGCGGACATCCTGCGCGCGCTGGTCGAGGATGCACTGCCGCGCGTCTGGGTGCAGGGTGAGATCTCCAACCTTTCGCGGCCGGCGTCCGGCCACTGGTATTTCACCCTCAAGGACGCCGGCGCGCAGCTGCGCTGCGCGATGTTCCGCAACGCCAACCTGCACGTGCGTCCGGTCCCGCAGAACGGCGACCGCGTCCTGGTGCGCGCCCAGGTCAGCGTCTATACCGCACGCGGCGACCTGCAGCTGATCTGCGAGCACCTGGAACCTGCCGGCGAGGGTGCGCTGCTGCGCGCCTTCGCGGAACTCAAGAAACGCCTCGCTGCCGAGGGTCTGTTCGACGAGGCACTCAAGCGTCCCATCCCGCGCGTGCCGCACCGCATCGGCGTGATCACCTCGGCCAGCGGCGCTGCGATCCACGACATCCTGACCACGCTGCAGCGCCGCTTCCCGCTGGCGCCGGTCGATCTCTACCCGGTGCCGGTGCAGGGCGAGGACGCGCCGCCGGCGATCGTCTGCGCCTTGCAGGAGCTGCCGCGGCGCGCGCCCGTCGAGGTCGTCATTCTCGCGCGCGGCGGTGGCTCGCTCGAAGACCTGTGGGCGTTCAACGACGAGCGTGTCGCGCGCGCGATCCGCGCCTGCGCCGTCCCGGTGGTCTGCGGTGTCGGCCACGAGGTGGACGTGACGATCGCCGACTTCGCCGCCGACCTGCGCGCGCCGACGCCGACCGCCGCCGCCGAGCGCGTGGCGCCCGACATCGCCGACTGGCGTCGCACGATCGACGAAAGCCGGTCGCGCATCGCCGCGCTCTTGCGCCGGCGCCTCGTTCTGGGCAGCGAGCGGCTGCAAAGCCTCGACCTGCGCCTGCACGCCCAGCATCCGGGCCGGCGCCTGTTCGACCGCGCGCAGCGTCTCGACGAGCTGCATCTGCGCCTCGCACGCGGACTGCGGCACGCCTGGGCCCGCCAGAATCATCGTCTCGACCGGCTACGGGCGATGCTGCAGGCTCAATCGCCGGCGCTGCGCCTGCGCGCGCAGCAACACGCCCTCGACCAGCTCGGCGCGCGCCTGCGCGTCGCCATGCGTCGCCGCCTGGATCTCGCCGCCGCACAACAGCAGCGCCATGCCGCGCTGCTCGACGGCGTGAACCCGCGCGCGGTACTCGGCCGCGGCTACGCGATCGCCCTCGACGCACAGGGACGTGCGCTGACCGATGCCGCGCAGGCACGCGTCGGCGACGTCCTGCACCTGGTCCTGGCACGTGGGGAGATCGACACGCGCGTCGTGCCGCCCATGACTCGGGAACCGGAGAGCGGGAACCAGTAAAAGAGGACGCACCTCCATCGGCGACTGTTACGATTGTGTCTCCCACGTCCCGACTCACGTCCCCATGGCCTGGCTGCAGTTGCGCGTCCACACCCGACACCCGGAATTCGCCGACGAGGTGCTGCAGGCACACGGCGCGAGTGCGGTCAGCTTCATCGACGCGGTCGATGATCCGGTGCTCGAACCCGCGCCCGGCGAGACGCCGCTGTGGCCGCACACGGTCACGCGCGGACTGTTCGCCGAGGACACGGATCTGGCGCCGGTCATCGCCAGCCTGCGCGAGCTGCTGCCCGACGGTGCGGAACTGCGCTGCGAACGCGAGCTGATCGAGGACCAGGACTGGGTGCGTATCTGGCTCAAGGACTGCCCGCCACTCCGCTTCGGCGAGCGCCTCTGGGTCGTGCCGCGCGAGAAGGTCGGCGAAGTGAACCAGGCCGACGCGGTGATCCTGCGCCTGGATCCGGGTCTCGCCTTCGGCACCGGCACGCATCCGACGACGGCCCTGTGCCTCGAATGGCTCGCCGGCCAGGACCTGCGTGGACGGACCGTGCTCGACTACGGCTGCGGCTCCGGCGTGCTGGCGATCGCCGCGCTGCTGCTCGGCGCCGAACGGGCCGTGTGCGTGGACATCGACCCGCAGGCGCTGACCGCCACGCGTGACAACGCCGCCGAGAACGGCGTCGGTACGCGCGTCACGACGCTGCTTGCGCAGGACTTCGTGCCTGTCCCGGCCGACGTCGTCGTCGCCAACATCCTCGCCAATCCGCTGATCGAACTCGCACCGCTGCTCGCACGCAGCATCGTGCGCGGCGGACGCCTCGCGCTGGCCGGACTGCTCGATCGTCAGGCCGAGGAAGTGCGCTCCGCTTACACGCCCTGGTTCACGTTCGACGGCGATGTCTCGCGCGAAGGCTGGACACGGATCAGCGCGCACAGGACATAGCGGATCGTTTCCGCGAACGGCTTCCGTCACTTGCGCGATGTTCCACGACACGCGATCAGTCACGTGCCGCCGACAGCATCGCCTCGGCTTTTGCGCCGCGCGGCGCAGGAGTATGATTGCCGCCCCCTGACGGGGACTGCGCATCATCAGGGAGCGCCGCCGGTCATACGCGCCGGCCGCGACGCGCAGCATGTCGAGGATCCGCACATGGCCGTACATCGCCCTTCTGACATCAAGCCGCTCGGGCATTCGGTACAGGAATCGGTGGACGATTTCTTCCGCACGCTGAACGGCCACGCGCCGAAGAACCTCTACGACCTGTTCCTCGACCAGGTCGAACCGCCGCTGCTGCGCGCGACGCTGCGCTACTGCCACGGCAACCAGTCGCGCGCCGCCGACATGCTCGGCCTGAATCGCGCGACCCTGCGCAAGAAGCTCAAGCAGTACAAGATCAGCGCCGACTCGCACAAGCTCTGACCGCCGGCGCGGTCTTCTCGTCTCCTCCGATTCCGTCACCTCATGAGAACGCCCGTCCGTCGCGCGCTGCTGTCCGTTTCCGACAAATCCGGCATCGTCGAATTCGCCCGTGAGCTGTCCAGGCGCGGCGTCGCGCTGCTGTCCACCGGCGGCACCTACAAGCTGCTGCGCGAGTCGGGGCTCGATGCCACCGAGGTGTCCGCGCACACCGGCTTCCCCGAGATCATGGACGGGCGTGTCAAGACGCTGCACCCGAAGATCCACGGCGGCCTGCTCGGTCGCCGCGACATCGATGCGTCGGTGATGGAACAGCACGGCATCGCACCGATCGACCTGCTGGTCGTCAACCTCTATCCCTTCGAGGCGACGGTCGCCAGGCCCGGTTGCAGCGACGAGGACGCGATCGAGAACATCGACATCGGCGGCCCGGCGATGCTGCGCGCGGCGGCCAAGAACCACGCCTGGGTCGGCGTGCTGACCGATCCGGCCGACTATCCCCAGGTGCTCGCCGAGATCGACGGCGGCGGCATCGAGGCCGCGACGCGCCGGCGCCTCGCGCTGAAGACCTACGCGCTGACCGCGCGCTACGACGCCGCGGTGTCGGCCTACCTGTCGAGCGTGCTCGACGACGGCTCGCGCGAGCCCTTCCCCGGCGTGCTCGGCCTGCAGTTCGACAAGCAGCAGACGCTGCGCTATGGCGAGAACCCGCACCAGCGCGCGGCGTTCTACGTGGAGCGCAAGCCGGAGAGCGGCACGATCGCCGCCGCGCGCCAGCTGCAGGGCAAGGAGCTGTCGTACAACAACATCGCCGACGCCGACGCGGCGCTCGAATGCGTCAAGACGTTCGCCGAACCAGCCTGCGTGATCGTCAAGCACGCCAATCCCTGCGGCGTCGCGGTGCGCGCGAGCATCCGTGAAGCCTACGAGCAGGCTTTCCGCACCGATCCGACCTCGGCCTTCGGCGGCATCATCGCCTTCAACCGCGAACTCGACGGTGACACCGCGAAGCTGATCGTCGAGCGCCAGTTCGTCGAAGTGATCATCGCGCCGGCCGTCAGCGCCGCGGCGCGCGCGGCGGTGGCTGCCAAGCAGAACGTGCGGCTGATGGAATGCGGCGCCTTCCCGGCGCAGCGCGCAGCGGCCTGGGACTACAAGCGCGTCGCCGGCGGCCTGCTGGTGCAGGATGCCGACATCGCGACGATCGACGCATCGGCGCTCAAGGTCGTGACCAGGCGCCACCCCAGCGAAGCCGAACTGCGCGATCTGCTGTTCGCGTGGCAGGTCGCGCAGTTCGTGAAGTCCAATGCGATCGTCTATGCGCGCGACCGCATGACGATCGGCGTCGGCGCCGGGCAGATGAGCCGCGTCTATTCGGCAAAGATCGCCGGCATCAAGGCCGCCGACGAGAAGCTCGAAGTGTCCGGCTCGGTGATGGCCTCGGATGCGTTCTTCCCGTTCCGCGACGGCATCGACGCGGCGGCGCAGGCCGGCATCACCGCGGTGATCCAGCCCGGCGGTTCGATGCGCGACTCCGAGGTGATCGCCGCCGCCGACGAAGCCGGCATGGCGATGGTCTTCACCGGCATCCGCCACTTCCGGCACTGAGGCCGCGGCCCTCCCTCACTTGCCGAGATAGAGGTCGCCGCTGAAGCTGTTCAGCTCGATGCGGCCGCTGCCTGCACCCAGGGTCGCCTGCGCCTGCCGGCGATCGCTGCCGGGACGGGCATAGTCACCCGACAGCTCGCCGCTGAAGGTCTTCAGGTTCACGACCGCGTCCGGCGCCTGCGCCAGGCGCACGCGGATGTCGCCGGACAGTGACTCGGCGCGCAGCGTCCCGGCGGCATCGAGCCCGGCTTCCAGCAGCACGTCGCCGGACACCGACTTGACGGCCACCGAGCGCAGCCCGCCGCCGGCGAGCTGCACGTCGCCGGATACCGTCTCGGCCGTCACCGACCCGCCCTTGAGACCGCGGGTGCGGATGTCGCCGCTGACGGTCTGCAGCCGCGCTTCGCGCGCCGGCGCTTCACAGACCACATCGCCGCTGACGCTGTTGAGCGCGATGGTCTCGGCTTCGGTCCGCACGTCGATGTCGCCGCTGACGGAATTGACGGTCAGCGCACCGCGCGTCGCGCTGACCCGCACGTCGGCGCTGACCGCGTCGAGCGCCAGCGTCGCGCCTCGCGGGACCTGGATCCGCAGGGTGGATTCCTCGACCCCGCCCTTGAGCTTGTTGGGGTAGCGCACCCGCACGACGAGGCTGCGCGCATCGCCGTCGATGTCGAGCTTCTCGACATCCGACCCCAGCTGGCCAGCGATGGCGACCTCGTTGCGGTCCCACCCGCTGACCTCGATCGAACCCGCGAGATTGCTGACCGACAGGCGGCCGTCTGCGTCCAACGGCCGTTTCTCGTCGATCGGTGTTCCCGCCCAAACCGGCGCCGCCAGCAGCAGCGCGGCAATGTTGATGCCGATGGGTTTCATGGTGCCCTCCTTCATGTCTGTTGCAGCCGCGCCTTGAGCGCGCCGCGCTGATCCCGCACCGTCTGCAGCAGGCGTTGCAGGGACTCGGACTCGGGATCCTGTTCGAGCGCCCGCTCCAGTTCGCGTTCGGCGTGCTGGACGATGCGCAGGTTCGCCTTGAGCAAGGCCTGCTGCTGGGGATGCACGCGGCCCGGTCGCGCCGCGGAAGCGGATGACACCGACATCGCCGTCGCCGCCGCCGGCCCCGCCTGCGGACCGGGCGCGTTGCGCCACAGACCGACGGACAGGGCCGCCACGACACTCGCCGCCAGCGCGAAGCCGGCCCACGGCCGCACGCTGCGGCGCCGCCGCGTCCCGATACGCGCCGCGATGTCCGGCCAGAGGTCGCGCTCCGGGAACCGTTCCCGACGCAGGCCGTGCAGCTGCGGCAGCACTTCGCCGTCGTGTTCGTCGTCGGTGCTCATGACAACCACTCCTTCATCAGTTTGCGGGCGCGGTGCAGCTGCGCCTTCGACGTGCCGACCGCGATGCCGGTCAGCCCGGCGATCTCGTCGTGCCGATAACCCTCGACATCGTGCAGAATCAGGACCGCGCGCGCGCCCTTGGGCAGCTTCGCCAGGGCACGCTCGACATCGATGCGATCGCCGGCCCGCTGCTGTGGGCAGTCGCCGGGCGCAGCGAGCCCCTGGTCGCCGTCCGCATCACCGGCCGTGTCCTCGAAACTGACCCAGCGCCTGAGAAGCCGGTGCTCGCCCAGCACGAGATTCACCGTCAGTCGGTGCAGCCAGGTCGAGAACTCGGACTCGCCGCGGAAGCTGCCGAGCTTTTCCCAGGCGCGGACGAAGGCATCCTGCGTGTATTGCTCGGCCTTGACGCGATCGCCATCGACCAGGCGCACGCACAGGCCGTAGATGCGGCCGACGTGGCTGCGGTACAGCGTCTCGAAGGCACGCGCGTCGCCGTCCGCCGCCCGGCGCACCAGCGCCACGTCGCCACCCGATGCCGCCCGGTCGAGACCCGCTGGCTGCACGCCGTCGTCACCTTCGAAAGTACACGTCATGCCCGTCATCCCCCGTTGGATGCCGGACCGCGGTCCAGGGTTTGAAGCCATGCATAATGGCCGCCCCCGCAGACCCGCGCCGGATGGAGATTGTGGATGCGCCGCAGCTTCGATGTCGCTACATCGGTCCTCGCCAGCAGCGCCGCGCTCTGGCGCGGGACGGACAGTTTCCGGCCCGCGCGGCGCCAGCCGGAACAGCTGCTGCGCCTGTACGACATGGAAGGCTGCCCGTACTGCCGGCTGGTCCGGGAGACACTGACCGAACTCGATCTCGACGCGCTGATCCAGCCCTGTCCCAAGGGCGGCACACGCTTCCGTCCGACCGCGAAGCTGCTCGGCGGCAAGACCCAGTTCCCGTTCCTGCATGACCCCAACACCGGCGCACGCCTGTACGAGTCGCAGGACATCGCCGATTACCTCGCGCGCACCTACGACGGCCGGGCCCGCGCCAATCACGGTCTGCCGCGCATCCTGAACCTGGCCGGCAGCATGCTCGCCTCCGGCATCCGTCCGCGGGGCCTGCGTGCGCGGCCGTCGCGCGCACCGGAGCAACCGCTGGAGCTGTACAGCTTCGAGTCCAGCCCGTACTCGCGCCTGGTGCGCGAGGCACTCTGCGAACTGGAGCTGCCCTACGTCCTGCGCAACACCGGCAAGTCGCGCTGGACCGACATGGGGCCGCCGCTGTTCCGCGACCGGCTGTTCAAGGCCCCGGCCGACACCGGCCGCAACCGCAAGGCCTTGCACGATCGCAGCGGCCGCGTGCAGCTGCCGTATCTGATCGACCCGAACACCGGCACCGAGATGTTCGAGTCGGCGGACATCATCGCCTACCTCGAACGGACCTACGCGGCCTGAGACCATGGCCTTCGCGCTCGCTCCCGGCCGACCGCTGCGCGAGGCGCTCCGTCAGGCCGCGATCGCCGAGTGTGAACGCGCGCTCGAACACCTGCAGCGCGGCGAGTCCGCGGACATCCACGAGACACGCAAGAGCATCAAGCGCCTGCGCGCCTGGCTGCGACTGCTCAAGCCCGCGCTCGGCGATCGCTACGGCACGCTGGACCGCCTGCTGCGCGACGCGGGCCGGGCGCTGGCCGGGCGCCGCGACCGCGATGTCGCGCGCGCAACCCTACGCAGCCTGCGACGCGGCCGTCTGCTGAGCGCCGCGCAGTATGCCGCGCTGCTGCCGCAGCTCGACGCGCTCGCACCGACCGACACACCGCGCGCCGAGGCCGATACCGACGCCACGCATCTGCTGCGTGCAGCCGCGGTCTATCTCAGGTCACTGGAACTCCCGGAAATGGACGTGCACAGTCTCACGGAGGCGCTCGCGCGCAACCGCCGCCGCTGCCGGCGCCGCTGGCGCGACGCCCGCGCGCGGCCCACCGCTGAAGCGCTGCACGGCTGGCGCAAGTCGGTCAAGCACCTGGCGACACAATCCGCGCTGCTCGCGCCGCTGCTGCCCGATGCCGCCGGGGACGTCACTGCGCTCAAGGACCTCGGCGAGACCCTGGGCCTGCACCACGACCATCACCAGCTCGGTCTTCAGCTGCACGCCGACGAGCTGCCGGACACCGGCCTGCTGCGCCTGCGCCTGCACGACGCCCTGCGTACCCGCCTGCGGCAGCTCGAACAGCGCGCGCTGCGCCAGGGCAAGCGCCTGTTCAACTGACCGTCTGACGGCGCGAGCGGGCGCAGCGCTATCATCGCGCGGCTGATCCGAACCTTCGCCGATGCAGGAACCCGTCACCACCTGGTATCTGGAAATGCGCGCCCCGGCGCAGTTGCAGCGCGCCCGCGTGCCACAGCCGGCACCGCTGATCCTGCGCGCCGAGCTGCCGCTGCCGATGCTCAACCGCTTCCTCTACACCGCGGTCGGCGGCCACTGGTACTGGCGCGATCGTCTGGACTGGACCTATGCGCGCTGGATGCAGTGGCTCGACCGGCCGGAGCTGCAGACCTGGGTGATGTACGTGCGCGGCACGCCGGCCGGCTACGTCGAGCTGGAGTACCAGCCCGGCGACGACGTCGAGATCGCCTACTTCGGCCTGATGCGCGAATTCATCGGCCGCGGCCTGGGCGGACACCTGCTCAGCGAGGGCATCGCCCGCGCCTGGGACATGGGTGCGCGGCGCGTCTGGGTGCACACCTGCACGCTCGACGGCCCGGCTGCACTGGCCAACTACGAGGCGCGCGGCATGCTGCGCTATCACCAGGAAACGCGGCTGCACGACCCGCTCGGCGAGCCGGACGGCCCGTGGCCGGGATGGACGCGAGCATGAATCTCGATGGCTGGGCGCTGTTCGGCGCCGTCGCCAGTGCGCACGCGCTGGGCGTGATGTCGCCGGGACCGGACTTCGCGATGGTCACGCGCCAGTCGCTCGCGCTCGGACGCGCCGCCGGCGTGTGGACCGCCGCGGGGATCGGCAGCGGCATCCTGTTCCACGTCGCCTACGGCCTGTTCGGCCTGCGCTGGCTGACGCACCGGTTCCCGTGGAGCCTGGATGCGATCGCGCTCGCCGGCGCCGCCTTCTTGCTGTGGATAGGACTGCAGGCGCTGCGCGCGCAGCCGCAGACCATCGAAGACGACCGCATGCCGCCGGTAGCGCGGGGCAATGGCTGGCGCAACTACGGCATCGGGCTGGCCACCAATCTGCTCAATCCGAAGGCGACGCTGTTCTTCGTCGCGCTGTTCACGACCGTCGTCGCCGGACCGGTGAGCGTGACGATGATGGCCGTGCTGGCGCTGTGGCTGCCGCTGTCCACCTTCGCGTGGTTCGCGTTCGTCGCGCTGATGCTCTCGCATCCAGGCCTGCGCCGCGGCTTGCGTCGCCACGCGCACCGCATCGACCATGCCATGGGCATCGTGCTCGTGCTGCTCGGCGGCGCGGTGATCCTGCGCGCGCTCGCGCCCTGACTTCGGACCTCCCCATGACCGACATCACAGCGGTTGAATTCGAGAGCCACGGCATCACCGTCCGCGGCGCGCACTTCCGGGGACAGGGAACAGCCCTGGCCACCGACCAGGGACGTCCCTGCGTGGTGATGGCGCACGGCCTGGGCGGCGTGCGCGCGGCGCGGCTCGACGCCTTCGCCGAACGCTTCGCGCAGGCCGGCCTGGACGCGCTGGTGTTCGACTACCGCTGCTTCGGCGACTCCGACGGCGAGCCGCGCCAGCACCTGAACATCCGCGCCCAGCTCGACGACTGGGCCGCGGCGATCGCACACGCGCGCACGCTCAAAGGCGTGGATGGCAAACGCATCGCGCTGTGGGGCAGCTCGTTCTCCGGCGGGCATGTCGTCGTCGCAGCCGTCGAGGATGGCCGCGTCCAGGCGGTCAGCAGCCAGGGGCCGATGATGGACGGCCTCGCCGCGCTCGTGAACGTGATGCGCTATGCGGGTCCGCTGCAGGTCGCGCAACTGACCGCGCACGCGGCCTGGGATGCGCTGGGCGCGGTCGCCGGCCTGCGGCATCGCATTGCGCTGGTCGCGCCTCCCGGCGGACTCGCGGCGATGTCCTCACACGACGCCCAGTCCGGCTACCGCGCGATCGTCCCGCAGGACTGGATCAACGAAGTCACCGCCGCGTGGATGCTGCAGCTGCCGCTGTACCGGCCGCTGCTCAAGGCCGCACGGCTGCCCTGCCCGATCCTGATCTGCATCTGCACGAAGGACTCGGTGGCGCCGCCGGCGGCGGCCGAGGACGCGGCGCGGCGCGCCGGTCCGCGTGCGGAAGTGAAGCGTTACGACATCGGCCACTTCGACATCTACGTCGGCGACGGCTTCGAGCGCGCGGTGGCGGATCAGATCGAGTTCTTCACGCGAGCACTCAAGCCGGCCGGCGACGGCTCATCGTGATCAGGCCCCGCTACGTCGCGGACGAAATGGACGGCCGGCTGCTGATCCGCTTCCGCGGCGGTCTGGCCTTGCGCCTGTTCGGCCTGCCGTGGCTGATCGCCGGCGGCTGGTTCCTGATGCAGCTGCTGCTGGGCATCGTCGATTCGGTGCGTCACCACGAGATGCTGCTGACCCTGCCGGGCATCGCACTGCTGATCGCGATGGCTCTGGTGTTCGGCGTGCCGGGCTGGCTGATGCTGCTGACGCGCAAGTGGACCTCCATCGACGTGCGCAAGCGCGAAGTCCTCGACGTCAAGGACTTCGTCATCTGGCGGCGCACGCGACGCCTGCATGCATTGCAGCTCGAGCGCGTCGTCGCGTCGCGCGAGACGGCTGCGGAGAGCCGTCGCACCAGCCCGGTCTTCCCGGTGGAACTGCATGAGGCCGGTGGCGTCGCAGTGCTGGCCGCCGAGTTCGAGCGCGCCGCCGACGCGGTGACACTCGGCACGCGCATCGCATCGCTGCTGGCGCTGCCCTTCGTCGACGAGACCGGCAAGCCCGAATCCTCTGATTGACGTCATTCCCGCGCATGCGGGAATCCATGCTCGGTTGCGGACCCTGGATGCCCGCCTTCGCGGGCATGACGACAGCTTGCGGCTGATTGAACCCGGCTTCGCGATCGCGCGCCAGAGCATCTCGAACAGTGAGTCGGGGATTTCACGGACTGCCGGTGGCAATTCGTGCCCGACGAACGCCTGGGGCTGGGGCCCCAGGCAGTTCGCCTAGGCCGCCACGGGTTTCGCTATGGCTCGCCAGAGCATCTCGAACAACACATTCGCCTGTTTCGTGAGCGAGTCCTTCATGCCGCGCTGCACCCAGGACTGCGCGAGGCGGAACAGCACGCCGAGGAAATAGTCGAGCAGGATCTTCTCGTCCACCTGGTCGTTGAGCACACCCTTGGCGCGGCCTTCGGCGAGCACGCGGATGAAGGTGCCGAACAGTTCCGGATACTCGTACTGGCCCTGCTTGCGCCAGGTGTTGATGTAAACCGAGCTCATCATCAGCTGCAGCACCTTGGGATTGCGTTCGATGAAATCGAGCGCGACCCAGAACACCTTGCGCAGGCGCTCCTTGTAATCCTCGATGCCCTGCAGGTGATCGATCATCCGCGCGGCGAGCTGGCCGAGCCAGGTGTCGAGACTGGAGAACAGCAGCGCTTCCTTGCTGCCGTAGTACTTGTAGATCGTCTGCAGCGACACGTTCGCGCCGCGCGCGATCTCGATCAGGCCGACGCGGTGGAACTCGCGGTTGGCGAAGACATCGAGCACGGCCTGCTCGATGCGCACCTGCGTGTCCGGATCCAGCTGGCTCCGGTCGATCGCGTCCGACTGCGCCTTGCCCATCTCTGGCTCCTCTCAGTAACGACTCTTACTCGACGGGCGTCGTCCCGTCTGCTTGCCACGTTGACCCGGGGTGCCGGAGCTGTTTAATCTCCGGGCCCGACCTACGTTCGCGTAGGATCCGCCCTGCCCGCGTTCATCCCGCGCAGATGGTAATTGTGATTACCTTATCGCGCAAGCGCGGTCTGCAATCTGCAATACGAGAACCCCATGGCCGAAGCATTCATCTACGACGCCGTGCGCACGCCGCGCGGCAAGGGCAAGAAGGACGGCAGCCTGCACCAGGTCACGCCGGTGCACCTGGTGGTCACCTGCCTCGATGCGCTGCGCCAGCGCAACGATCTCGACACGTCGAAGGTCGATGACGTCGTGCTCGGCTGTGTGACGCCGGTCGGCGAACAGGGCGCGGACATTGCGCGCACCGCGGTGCTCGCGGCGAACTGGGCCGAAACCGTCGCCGGCGTCACCCAGTCGCGCTTCTGCGCGTCGGGCCTCGAATCGGTGAACCTCGCCGCGATGAAGGTGCTGTCCGGCTTCGAGGATCTGGTGGTCGGCGGCGGCGTCGAGAGCATGTCGCGCTGGCCGATGGGCTCGGACGGCGGCGCGTGGGCGATGGACCCGCGCATCAACCAGATGACGGGCTTCGCGCCGCAGGGCATCGGCGCCGACACGATCGCGACGCTCGAAGGCTTCTCGCGCCAGGACGTCGATGCGTTTGCACTGCGCTCGCAGCGCCTGGCGACCCAGGCGTGGAAGGAACGCCGCTTCGCACGCTCGGTCGTGCCGGTGAAGGATCTCAACGGCCTGACCGTGCTCGACCACGACGAGTACATCCGCCCGGACACGACGATGGCGGGTCTCGCACAGCTCAAGCCGTCCTTCGAGCAGATGGGCCAGATGGGCTTCGACGCGACCGCGCTGCGCAAGTACACGACGCTGGAGAAGATTAACCACGTGCACCACGCCGGCAACAGCTCCGGCATCGTCGATGGTGCCGCCGCGGTGCTGGTCGGCAACAAGGCGATCGGCAGGAAGCTGGGGCTGAAAGCCCGCGCGCGCATCCGCGCCACCGCGGTGATCGGTTCGGAACCGACGATCATGCTCACCGGCATCGCACCGGCGTCGCGCAAGGCGCTGAAGAAGGCCGGCATGGACGTCAAGGACATCGACCTGTTCGAGATCAACGAGGCGTTTGCTGCCGTCGTGATGCGCGCGGCGCGCGATCTGGACATCGACATGGACCGCATCAATGTCAACGGCGGCGCCATCGCGATGGGCCATCCGCTGGGCGCCACCGGCGCGATGATCCTCGGCACGCTGCTCGACGAACTGGAACGCCAGGACAAGCAGGTCGGGCTGGCCTCGCTGTGCGTCGGCGCCGGCATGGGCATCGCCACGATCATCGAGCGTGTCTGAGAATCAAAGGAATCCAACCATGACCGCAGTGCAATTCAACAAGGACGTCGACGGCATCGTCACGCTGATCCTCGACATGCCGGGCCGTTCGATGAACGTGCTCAACGAAGAACTCACCGGGCCGTTCGCAGATGCGATCCAGAAGATCGAGAGTGATCCGTCGATCAAGGGCGTGATCATCACGTCGGGCAAGAAGGAATTCCTCGCCGGCGCCGACATCGACAAGGTCTATGCGATGACGGACCCGCAGGAAGCCTTCGACATGGCGCAGGCCTACAAGGCCTTCCTGCGCCGTCTCGAAAAGTGCGGCCGGCCGGTGGTCGCCGCGCTCAACGGTACCGCGCTGGGCGGCGGGCTCGAGCTCGCGCTGGCCTGCCATTACCGCGTCGCGATCAACGATCCGAAGGCCAAGTTCGGCCTGCCGGAAGTCAAGCTCGGCCTGCTGCCCGGCGGCGGCGGCACGCAGCGCCTGCCGCGCCTGATCGGCATCCAGGCTTCGCTGCCGCTGATGCTCGAAGGCAAGGAGCTGCGCGCTGACCAGGCCAAGCAGCAGGGCATCCTCCACGAACTGGCGACCGACCGCGACGACATGCTCGCCAAGGCCAAGGCCTGGTGCCTCGCCAATCCCAAGCCGGTGCAGCCCTGGGACGACAAGAAGTTCAAGTGGCCGGGCGGCGACTCCAAGTCGCCGGCCAACGCGCAACTGTGGGCGATCGCGCCGTCGATGGCCAGCGCCAAGTCCTACGGCAACTACCCGGCACTGACCAACATCATGTCCTGCGTGTTCGAAGGCGGTATCACCGACTTCGACACGGGCTGCACCGTCGAGTCGCGCTACTTCGCCAACTGCGTGGTCTCGCAGGTGTCGAAGAACATGATCGGCACGCTGTGGTTCCAGCTCAACGGCATCAACAAGGGTGGCTCGCGTCCGCAAGGCTTCGAGAAGTCCACCGTCAGGAAACTCGGCATCCTCGGCGCCGGCATGATGGGCGCGGGGATCGCCTACGTCTCGGCCAAGGTCGGCATCGAGGTCGTGCTGCTCGACACTACGCAGGACAACGCCGACAAGGGCAAAGCCTATTCCGCGGGCCTGCTCGACAAGGCGATCAAGAAGGGCCGCGAGACGCCGCAGGGCAAGGAGGCATTCCTCGCCCGCATCAAGGCGACGACGAACTACGAGGATCTCAAGGGCTGCGATCTGGTCATCGAAGCCGTGTTCGAGGACCGCGCGATCAAGGCCGACGTCACCAGGAAGGCCGAGGCGCAGCTCGCCAAGACGGCAGTGTTCGCGTCGAACACCTCGACGCTGCCGATCACCGGCCTCGCGCAGGCCAGCGAACGTCCGAAGAACTTCATCGGCCTGCACTTCTTCTCGCCCGTGGACAAGATGCCGCTGGTCGAGATCATCAAGGGCAAGAAGACCTCGCCGGAGACGCTGGCCAAGGGTTTCGACTTCGTGCAGCAGATCAAGAAGACGCCGATCGTCGTCAACGACGCGCGCGGCTTCTACACCTCGCGCTGCTTCGCGACCTATCCGATGGAGGGGATGACGCTGCTCGCCGAAGGCCAGCATCCTCGCGCGATCGAGGCCGCGGGCCTGCAGGCCGGCATGCCGGTCGGCCCGCTTGCGGTGCAGGACGAGGTGTCGCTGTCGCTGTCGATGCACGTGCTCGAACAGACGCGCAAAGACTTCGCCGCCGAAGGCAAGACCGCGCCGGAGCATCCGGGCGTCGCGGTGATCGAGAAGATGTGCAACTCACTCAACCGCCCCGGCAAGAAGGCCGGCAAGGGCTTCTACGATTACCCTCAAGGGGGCCAGAAGCACCTGTGGGACGGACTGACGAAGGTTTTCCCGCTCGCCGAGCAGCTGCCGCAGCAGGAGCTGATCGACCGCCTGATGTTCGCGCAGGCGAACGAGGCGGCGAAATGCCACGAAGAAGGCGTCGTCGAAACCGTCGCCGACACCAACATCGGCTCGATCTTCGGCTGGGGCTTCGCGCCGTTCCAGGGCGGCGCGCTGCAGTTCATCAATGCCTACGGCGTCGCCAACTTCGTCAGGCGCAGCAGAGAACTCGAAAAGAAGTACGGCGCGCGCTTCAAGCCGGCACGCATCCTCGTGGCGATGGCCAAGGAAGGCCGCAAGTTCGAATAAGCGTCGCCAACACTCCATACCGTCATGCCCGCGAAAGCGGGCATCCAGAGCGACTCTCGGGTTTCCTGGATTCCCGTTCCCCGACTGAAGCACTCGGGGACAAGCTTCGCGGGCATGACGGATCCATATCCATTACCCCACTGCGCAGGATTGCCGTCAATGTTCAACACCGCTCTCGCCCAAGGCAGCTACGTCACCGACGAGCTGCGCATGTTCCAGGAAACCGCCCGGCGCTTCATGCAGACCGAGGTCGCGCCCAACGTCCTGCGCTGGGACGAACAGGGCTGCGTCGATCGCGAGCTGTGGAACAAGGCCGGTGAACTGGGCCTGCTGTGCCCGAGCATTCCGGTCGAGTACGGCGGCGGCGGCGGCACCATCGCCTTCGAGAAGGTGCTGATTGAGGAACAGGGCAAGGCCGGCTGCAGCGCCTGGGGCCTGTCTCTGCACAACGGCATCGTCGCGCACTACATCCTGCACTACGGCACCGAAGCGCAGAAGCAGGCCTGGCTGCCCAGGCTCGCGACCGGCGAACTGGTCGGCGCCATCGCCATGACCGAGCCCGGCACCGGCTCCGACCTGCAGAGCGTGCGCACATCGGCGATCGCCGACGGCGACGACTACATCGTCAACGGCCAGAAGGTGTTCATCACCAACGGCCAGCAGGCCGGCCTGATCATCGTGGTCGCCAAGACCAACCCTAACGACAAGGCCAAGGGCATTTCGCTGGTCGTCGTCGAGACCGACAAGGTCCAGGGCTTCCGTCGCGGCCGCAACCTCGAAAAGGTCGGCATGCATGGCCAGGACACTTCGGAGCTGTTCTTCGAGAACGTGCGCATCCCCAAGACCAACCTGCTCGGCAAGGGCGAAGGCCTGGGCTTCGTGCAGCTGATGGAACAGCTGCCGCAGGAACGCCTGATCGTCGCCTGGGCGGCGGTTGCTGCGATGGAACTGGCGCTCGACATCACCACGCAGTACGTCAAGGACCGCAAGGCCTTCGGCAAGCGCGTGATCGACTTCCAGAACACCCGCTTCCAGCTCGCCGAAGCCCGCACCGAAGCCATGCTCGGCCGCGTGCTGGTCGAGAAGTGCACCGAGCTGCTGCTCCACAAGAAGCTCGACGCCGTGACCGCGGCGATGGCCAAGTACTGGACCACCGACAAGCAGTTCGAGATTGCCGACCTGTGCCTGCAGCTCCACGGCGGCTACGGCTACATGGACGAGTACCCGATCTCCCGCCTGTGGCGCGACTCGCGCGTGCAGCGCATCTACGGCGGCACCAACGAGATCATGAAGGAGTTGATCGGGCGGTTCCTGTAACCGACGGACCGCTGCAAAGAGAACGGCGCAGATCTCGCGATCTGCGCCGTTCTCTTTGCCCATCGAGCACGATAGTTTCGCGTCAGTGACTTCGCTTTCCGGCGCGATCATCGGCGACTACACGGTCGATCAGCTCGACAGCAACCCGGCGGCGTAGTTTTGCCGGCTAAAGGCCAGTGGGCACGCGCGTTCTCGTGACCGGTCTGGACAAGGCGCTCAATCGCTTGAGCGCCTTGCCGCCGATCTCGCGCGCCGCCGCGCGCGAGTCCGTGGTGGACGTGTGAGCCGTCGGTAAGGGCCTTTGAGACACCCTCAAGCCATCTGCTGAGCCACCCTCAAACCATGCGGCGCGCTACACGACGACCACTACTTCTTCCTCAAAATCCGCGCAGCGTTCCCCGGAATCGGGTGAAGAACCTTAATTAAGCAACTGGCGGAGAGAGCGGGATTCGAACCCGCGATACGGCTTGTCACCGTATACACGCTTTCCAGGCGTGCTCCTTCAACCACTCGGACATCTCTCCGTTGAGGCTCGATCCCGGCCGGCGCACGGCGGGCGCATTATACCGGTTGCGCTTCAGGACTGGTCGGGCGCGGGCTTGGCGGCGTCCGGGGCCGGCGGTTCGGCCTTGAGGTTCAGCGGCGGCGGCACGTCGAGGCATTCAGTGCGCATCTTGCCGGGCTTCTTCGGGTCTTCGACCTCGCGTGCGAAGGGCACCGGATGCGCGGGCGGCGGCGGGATCTGCAGCGCCGACGGCGAATCGCGCACGGCGAGCCCGTCCACCTGCGCCGGAACCGGCAGGGTCTGCGCGCGCTGGTACTCGAACTCGCCGACGCAGTGGCGACTGACACCCCCACAGGCCGTGAGCAGGACCGCGGCGGCCAGGGCAGTCAGGGGTGGTCTCATCACAGCGCTCCGGCGGCGCGCAGAGCGGCGCGCACGACCTCGTGGTGGGACGGATCGAGGGGAACGAGCGGCAACCGCAGGCCGTTCTGGATCTTCTTCATTTCGGCGAGAGCCCACTTGACGGGAATGGGATTGGGTTCCACGAACAGATCCTTGTGCAGGGCGCGGAGTTCCGCATCCAGGGCGAGCGCGCCGGCACGGTCGCCGGCCAGCGCGGCGGCGCACAGGCGGTGCATCTTGCGCGGCGCGACGTTGGCGGTCACCGAGATATCGCCCTGGCAACCGGCGAGGATCGACTCGCAGGCGGTGGCGTCGTCGCCGGAATAGATCGCGAAGTGCGCGCCGAGCTCGAGCGCCAGCAGTTCCCGGATGCGCGACAGCTCGCCCTTGGCTTCCTTGAGCCCGACGATGTTCGGAATCCGGGCCAGGCGGGCGACGGTGGCCGGCAGCATGTCGCAGCCGGTGCGGCCGGGCACGTTGTAGAGGATCTGCGGCAGATCGACCGCCTCGGCAACCGCCTTGTAATGGCGGTAAAGACCTTCCTGCGGCGGCTTGTTGTAGTACGGCGTCACCAGCAGCGCCGCATCGGCACCGACGTCCTTGGCGGCGCGCGTCTGCGCGATCGCCTCGGCCGTGGAATTCGAGCCGGTGCCGGCGATGACCGGCACTCGCTTCTTCGCATAACCGACGACGCGGCGAATCACCTCGATGTGCTCGTCGAAATCAAGCGTCGCCGACTCACCGGTGGTGCCGACCGCGACGATCGCGTCGGTGCCTTCGGCGATATGCCATTCGACCAGTCCGGCGAGACTGTTCCAGTCCACCGCCCCGTCCGGAAACATCGGCGTGACGATGGCAACGATGCTGCCCTTGATCATGGGGATCGCGCGCGGAGCGCCGCAAAAAATGGGCGTGAAGTATAGCGGTCGGCCCGAATCGATTAAACTTAGGTCTGATCTTTTCAGCTGGCACCATGGCACAGACCGATTCCCTGCTCACCGTTTCCGCCATCGGCAAGCCCAAGGGCAACGTTCCGCTCGAACTGTTCAAGGCGATCCGCGAGCGTGGCGGCGAGGTCGAGGATTGCCGCATCGCGCAGATCGGTGACCGCCTGACGGCGAACCTGCTCGTGTCGGGCAACTGGAGTACGCTTGGCCGGCTCGAAACTGCGCTGCCCGGCATCGCCGAGAAGCTCGAACTGCAGGTGCGATTCGAGCGCTGCGATCCGCGCCCGGTCAATCCCGAGTATCGCCCCTACGCCGCCGAGGTCGTCGCGCCGCAGGACTCCAACCTGCTGGTCAACATCCTGGAGTTTTTCCAGCATCAGGACGTCATCGTCGTCGAGATCTCGACGCAGAAGTACCAATCGACCTACACCGGCGCCGAAATGGCCAGCGTGCAGATGGTGTTGCACGTGCCGGTCAACCAGCATCCGCAGGCTCTGCGCGAGTCCTTCATGGACCTGTGCGACGACCTCAACGCCGACGGCATGCTCGATCCGATCAAGACCTGACCGCTGCCGCATCCATCGGCCCGGCATCCGCGTAAGGCAGCGCACGCTCGGCTGACACAGGACTCCCGCAATGACGCTCCAGATCGGCGACCCGCTCCCGGATCTCGACCTCCCGGCCACCGGCGGCCGGAACCTCCGCCTGACCTCGTTCAAGGGCAAGGCGCTGGTGATCTACTTCTATCCCAAGGACAACACGCCCGGCTGCACGCAGGAAGGACAGGACTTCCGCGACCTGCACGCGGAGTTCGTCAGGGCCGGCGCCGTGGTGCTCGGCGTGTCGCGCGACAGCCTGCGCTCGCACGAGAATTTCGCCGCGAAGTTCGAGTTCCCGTTCCCGCTGCTGTCCGACACCGACGAGAAGGCCTGCTCGGTGTTCGACGTGATCCGCGAGAAAAGCCTGTACGGGAAAAAGTATCTGGGCGTGGACCGCAGCACGTTCCTGTTCGACGCGAAGGGCAGGCTGCGGCAGGTCTGGCGCGGCGTGAAGGTCAAGGGTCACGCCCAGGCCGTGCTCGACGCCGTCCGTGCGCTGTGATGGCGCCGAGGCCGCCGCGATTGGTGCGCGGATCGAAACCATAGCGCGATTCCGGATTCCGCGGGAGTCTTCCTCGGCGGCAGGATGATGGTCTAGATTGCCTTGGCACGGTTCGCCGAAGCGGACCGGCATCATCCGCAGCGCAGACGACCATTCCTACCTTCCGCGACAGCACGCCACGCTTGATGGACATCCCCGCAGCGGGTGGCGGCCGTCGTTCCTGCCCACTCCAACGGCGCGCCGCGACACGCGGTGCACCCGGGGACTCGATCCGCTCATGAGCAAGCGCAAGATCTTCGTGCTCGACACGAACGTTCTGCTACACGATCCGACCAGCCTCTACCGCTTCGAAGAACACGATCTCTTCATCCCGATGGTGGTGCTCGAGGAACTCGATGCCTCGAAGAAGGGCACCAGCGAAGTCGCACGCAACGCGCGCCAGGTCAGCCGCTTTCTCGACGAGCTGATGCACGGGCGCAACCACGCGCAGATCGAGAACGGCCTGCCCCTGCCGCGCGTGCGCGGCGGCAACGGCCACGGCACGGGCCGCGGCCGCGGCGGAAAGCCGTCGAGCGGCCATCTGTTCTTCCAGACGCGCCCGCCCGACACCTCCCTGCCCGGCCTGATTCCCGGCAACAAGCCGGACAACAGCATCCTGGTCAACGCGCTGGAGTTGCAGACCAAGCATCCGACGCGCCAGGTCACGCTGGTCAGCAAGGACATCAACCTGCGCATCAAGGCCGCCGTGATCGGCGTGCACACCGAGGACTACCACAACGATCAGGTCCTCGACGACCTCGACCTGCTGTACAGCGGGTACAAGGAGCTGCCGGCGAACTTCTGGTCCACACACGGCGACAAGATGGAGAGCTGGCAGGACGGCCGCGGCCGCGCCGCCTACCGCATCAAGGGGCCGCTGGTGAAGGACTGGCACGTCAACCAGTTCCTCTACATCCCCGACGACACCGAGCGCGGCCTGGAGCTGGTCGTCAGCAAGATCGAGAACAACACCGCCGAACTGCGCGTGATCCGCGACTACCGCCACGGCAAGAGCAGCGTCTGGGGCATCCACGCCAAGAACCGCGAGCAGAACTTCGCGCTCAACCTGCTGCTCGACCCGGAGATCGACTTCGTCACGCTGCTCGGCACCGCCGGAACAGGCAAGACGCTGCTGACGCTGGCGTCCGGGCTGGCGCAGACGATGGACGAGCAACGCTACCGCGAGATCATCATGACGCGCGTGACGGTGCCGGTCGGCGAGGACATCGGCTTCCTGCCCGGCACCGAGGAGGAAAAGATGACGCCGTGGATGGGCGCGCTGATGGACAATCTCGAAGTGCTGACGCAGACCAGCAATGCCGGCGACTGGGAGCGGGCGGCGACCAACGACCTGCTCGCCAAGCGCATCAAGATCCGCTCGCTCAACTTCATGCGCGGCCGCACCTTCCTCAACCGCTTCATCATCATCGACGAGGCGCAGAACCTGACCGCCAAGCAGATGAAGACGCTGATCACGCGCGCCGGCCCCGGCTCGAAGATGATCTGCATGGGCAACCTGAGCCAGATCGACACGCCCTACCTCACGGAGACGACCTCGGGCCTGACCTACGTCGTGGACCGCTTCCAGGGCTGGCCGCACGGCGGGCACGTGACGCTGGCGCGCGGCGAACGGTCGCGCCTGGCCGCCCACGCCTCGGATATTCTGTAGAGTGCGCGCATGATCATCGGTCGGCTCGGCAAGGCAGTGAAGGACGGCGCCCTCGGCGTCGGACTCAAGACCTTCTTCAACGAAAAATTCGGCGAGTACGGTGATGTGCGCGACTGCACCGTCGATACCGCGCAAGGCCGCATCGTCGCGCACGTGCTGATGCGCGGCGAACGCGAGCCGATCACGGTCACGGTCGAGCGCTACGAGATCCTGCAGGAAAACGGCAAGGTGTTCATCGTCATCCGCAAGCTGACGACGACGCGCCAGTGGATCACGTTGCTGCTCAACCGCGTCCTCGACGGCCGCCGCTTCGAGATCCCGGCCAGCGTCAGCAAGATCCTGTAGAGCGGTCTTGGAGTCCGGCTTCGAGCTATTGGCGCTGTGCGGCTTCGCCTTTCTCGCCGGCTTCGTCGATGCGGTAGTCGGCGGCGGCGGCCTGATCCAGATCCCGGCGCTGTTCGTGCTGCTGCCGGAGCTGGCGCCGGCCACGCTGCTGGGCACCAACAAGTTCGCCAGCGTCTGGGGCACGGCTTCGGCGACGCTGCAGTATCTGCGCCGCGTACCGATGGAATGGCGCGCGACGCTGCCGACCGCTGCCAGCGCGCTGCTGTTCGGCTTTCTCGGCGCGCGCATCGCGGCACGGATGCCACCCGATGCGTTCCGCCCGCTGATCCTCGCGCTGCTTGTCGTCGTGCTCGCCTACACGCTGTGGAAGAAGGATCTCGGGGCCCTGCATGCGCCGCGTCTGAGTCCCGGCCAGCAGCACTGGATCGGCCTGGGCACCGGCGCGGCGATCGGCTTCTACGACGGTTTCTTCGGGCCCGGCACCGGCAGCTTCCTGGTGTTCGCCTTCGTCGGCCTGTTCGGTTTCAGTTTTCTCGCCGCGTCGGCATCGGCGAAGTTCGTCAATGTCGTCACCAATCTGGCGGCGCTGGGCTATTTCGCCTCGGACGGCCACGTGCGCTACGAGATCGCCGTGCCGATGGCCGTGTTCAACCTCGCCGGCGGCCTGACCGGTTCGCGCATGGCGATTCGCAAGGGCAGCGCCTTCGTGCGACGGCTCTTCATCGGCATCGTCGGCCTGCTGATCCTGCGCTTCGCCTGGGACATCGGGCGGCAATGATCACGCCCGGTCGGCGGCGAACGACAGCGTGTCTGCGACGCAGGCCAGTCCGAGCCTGAGCATCAGCAGCCGGTCCAGCCCCAGAGCGACGCCGGCGCAGGGCGGCATCCCGTGTGCGAGCGCCGCGATCAGATTGACGTCATAGGGCGGCGCGACGCGGCCGCGCGCACGCCGCCACGCCTGGTCGGCGCGGAAACGCCGTTCCTGCTCGGCCGCATCGGTCAACTCGTGAAAGCCGTTGGCCAGCTCGATGCCCGTCCAGAACAGCTCGAAACGCTCGGCCACCGGCGGATCGTCTTTGCGCACGCGCGCCAGCGCCGCCTGCGAGGCCGGGAAGTCGTAGATGAACTCGGGCGTGTCCGTGCCCAGACGCGGGCCGACGACGCGCGACATCCACAGGTCGAGCCAGAAGTCCCGGTCGCCGATCTCGTCGTGCGTCAGGCCGAGCGGCTCGTCGATGCCGTGGGCACGCAAACGGCTGCGCAGGTCGGCGGCGTCGGCCGTGAACGGATCGAAGCCCGCGTGCCGCTGGAACGCCTCGCAATAGCTCAACCGCCCGCAGCCGCCGGGGACGCCGCAGGCGGCGAGCAGCTCGGCGACTTCGTCCATCAGGTCGTGGTGATCGAAGCCAGGGCGGTACCACTCCAGCATCGAGAATTCCGGATTATGATGGCGCCCCTGCTCGTCCGCGCGGAACACGCGCGCGATCTGCCAGATCGGTCCGCTGCCGGCAGCGAGCAGCCGCTTCATCGCGAACTCGGGCGAGGTGTGCAGAAAGACGTCAGGCGCGAGACGTGAGGCGTGAGGCGCTGAAACCGCAAAGCTGTCGATGTGCCGATCGACCGTCGCGTGACGTGACAGGATCGGCGTCTCGACTTCGAGCACGCCGCGCGCCGCAAAAAAGGAACGGACGGCGCCGTACAGCGCCGCCCGTTGCTTCAGCACTTCGAGACTGGCGGACGGACGCCAGTCCGGCGCCTCACGCCTCACGTCATCTACTTCCCGGCACGCGCCAGATATTCGCCGGTCCGCGTGTCCACCTTGATCTTCTCGCCCTGCTGGATGAACAGCGGCACCTTGACGACCGCGCCGGTCTCCAGCTTGGCCGGCTTGCTGCCACCGGTGGCGGTATCGCCCTTGAGCCCCGGGTCGGTCTCGACGATGGTCAGCTCCACCGTGTTCGGCGCGTACACCACCAGCGGCACTTCGTTCCAGAAGGTCACGCGGACGGTTTCCTCGCCCTTGAGCCACTGCGCGGCATCGGCCATGGCCTCCTTGCCCGCCTGCACCTGTTCGTAGGACTTCGGGTCCATGAAAGTCCAGAACTCGCCGTCGTTGTACAGGTACTGCATGTCCTTGTCCTCGACGTCGGCGACTTCCAGCGTGTCGCCGGACTTGAGCGTGCGCTCCAGCACGCGCCCCGTCTTGAGGTTGCGGATCTTCAGCGTGTTGGTCGCCTGGCCCTTGCCCGGCTTGCGATATTCGTTGTCGATCACCGAGTACGGATCTCCGTCGATCAGGAGCTTGGTACCGGCCTTCATTTCGTTGGTGCTGACAGTTGCCATAAATGCCCGTTGCGTGTTGCGGAAGTCGCGGCCCGGGCGGCTGACGGCCCGGGCCGGACGCTCACTAGTGCTGGTATTGAAAAACGGGGCCATGAATGGCCCCGATCTGTGACAGGATGTCGGTCATGATAGCGCTCCCCCAGCCCCTCCGCCAACAAGCCCCGCAGTGGCAGCACGCCCTGCGCGAAGCATTCACGCGCCCGGACGAACTGCTGCGTTTCCTCGATCTCGATGCGTCACTGCCCATGCTCGCGCTCGAGCGCGTGCGCGACTTCCCGCTGCGCGTGCCGCGCGGCTACGCGCAGCGCATGCGCAAGGGCGACCCGCGCGATCCGCTGTTCCTGCAGGTCTGGCCGCGGCCGCAGGAGGCGGACGCGGCGCCGGGGTTCGGCATCGACGCGGTCGGCGACCTGCGCAAGGCGCGCGGCGGCGGCCTGATACACAAGTACCGGGGCCGCGTGCTCGTGATCGCCACCGGCGCCTGCGCCGTGCACTGCCGCTACTGCTTCCGTCGGCACTTCCCGTACAACGAGCATCTGGGCGCGCGCGACCACTGGCGCGAGGCGCTGCACACCATCGCCTCGGACGCCTCGATCACGGAAGTGATCCTCTCTGGCGGCGATCCTTTGTCGCTGGCCGACGACAAGCTCGCCGAGTTCGCCGATGCACTCGACCGCATCCCGCACCTGCGCCGCCTGCGCCTGCACACGCGCCAGCCGGTCGTGCTGCCCGAGCGCGTGGACGAACGTCTGCTGGACTGGCTGGGACGGGGGCGCCTGGCGAAGGTCATCGTGCTGCACGTCAATCACGCCCACGAGCTGGACCACGGCGTCGCCGCCGCGCTGAGGCCGCTGCGCGCGCTGGGGCTCACACTGCTGAACCAGTCCGTGTTGCTGCGCGGCATCAACGACGACGTCGCCACTCTGCAACAGTTGTCCGAACGGCTGTCGGAATGTGGCATCCTCCCGTACTATCTGCACCTGCTGGACCGGGTGCAGGGCACGGCCCATTTCGAGGTCGATGAGGACAGGGCCTGCGCACTGATGCAGGGGCTCGCGGCGCGCTTGCCGGGTTACCTCGTCCCGAAGCTGGTCCGCGAGGAGTCCGGGGCACTTTCGAAAACGACGATTGCATGGCAGCCACCGCGGAACATCTGAAGTTCGACACGGCCAGGACCGGTGCCACGAGCCAGGTCATCCTGCTGATCGCGCCCTCCGAAAGCACCGCCAAGGGCATCGAGAGCTACCTGCGCAACGCCGGACACCCGATCCGCTGCGCATGGGTCACCGACATGGAGGATGTCGAAAACGCGCTGCGTGCCGGCACCCCCGACCTGCTGATCTGCGCGGAAACCGTCGCCGGCGTGGCGCTCAAGGACGTGCTCGAGCTCGGACGCCGCCTGATGCCCGACCTGCCGGTGGTCGTGCTGACCTCGCATGCCACGCCCGAGGACACGGTCGCCGCGCTGGCGGCTGGCGCCAGTGATCTGGTCTCCGACGAGGACCTCCGGCACCTGCGCCATCTCGAACTGGTCGTCCTGCGCGAGTTGGGCAAGCATCGCCACCTGCGCGAGCTGCGCAGCACGCGCCAGCGCCTCGCCGCCTTCGAATCCCGTCACCAGCAGCTCGTGGCCGGCACCAAGGATGCCGTTGCGCACATCCAGGAAGGCATCCTCGCCGAGGTCAACCCCGCTTTCGCGCAGCTGCTCGGCTATGACAATCCGGCAGACCTGAGCGCGCTGCCGCTGATGGACCTGATCGCCGAGGACTTCCAGCCCAAGGTCAAGGAACATCTCAAGCTGCTGCGCCGCGGCAAGAACGACAACAAGCCGCTGGAGTGCTGCCTGATCGCCAGGGACGGACGCCGCGTCGCGATCAACGCGCGCGTGAGCGAGAGCATCGTCGATGGCGAGCATCAGATCGAGATGTTGATCCGCGCGGAGAGCCCCGCGGCCGACACGGCCGTGACCACGACGACGGTCGCCGCGCCCGCGCACGGCCGACTGGCATATTTCGACGCACTCGCCGCCGCGATCGCGGCGGCGGGGCAGCACAAGGACAAGCGTGCCGCGGTGCTGGTGGCGGTGGACGACTTCGCCGGAACCGAGGAACGGCTCGGCCTGCACGATGCGGTGCAGGCCGTGGACCAGTGCCTGGAGTGGCTGCAGGCGCGCATCGGTCCGCACGATCAGCTGTTCCGCTTCTCGACGAACGAAATCGCCTGCATTCTCGTGCGACCGACGATGCCCGAGATCGTCGAGTTCGGCGAGGCCATCATCCGCGACATCGGCAAGCAGATCTTCAACACCGCCGGCCACGAGGCACAGCTGTCGCTGACCGTCGCCGCCTACCCGTTCACCGGTAGCGAGCAGGCCGCCGTGTTGACCGCGGAGCTGGTTCGCGATGCACGCAAGCTGTCCGCCAAGGGCGGCAACCAGTTCGCCAACGTCGGACCTTCGGCCAAGAGCTCGCTCGACGAAGTCGAGGACGCGCGCAAGGCGGCGCTGGTCAAGAAAGCGCTCATGGACAACCGCCTCAAGCTGGCCTATCAGTCCATCGCCAGCCTGGAGGGCGACACGCGCCAGCATTTCGACGTGCTGGTGCGCATCGTCGATGAGAACGGCGCGGAGCTGCACGCCTCCGAGTTCATTCGCGCGGCCGAGAAGCACAATCTGGTCGGTGCGATCGACCGCTGGGTCACCGCGCGCGCGCTCAAGGTGCAGTCGAAGCGCGAAGGCGCACAGGACGCATCGAGCCTGTTCATCAAGCTGTCCGAGGACACGCTCAAGGACGCCGAGAGCTTCGTGGCCTGGTTCGCGGAACAGGTGAAGGGCCGCCCGCTCAAGCCCGGCGAACTGGTGTTCGAACTGCGCGAACTGGTCGTGCAAAACCACATCCGCAAGGCGCGCATGCTGACCAAATCACTGACCGAACTGGGCGCCCAGATCGCGGTCGAGCACTTCGGCATCGGCTCGAACTCAGCGCAGATGCTCGAACACATCCCGATGCAGTTCATCAAGTTCCATCAGTCGTTCACCGCGAACTTCAACGACAAGGAACTGCACAAGAAGATGGTCACGCTGATGGAGATCGCCAAGGGCAAGCGCATCCGCATCATCGTCTCGCACGTCGAGGATGCCAACGTGATGGCGCGCCTGTGGCAGATGGGCGTCAACTTCATCCAGGGCTACCACGTGCAGGAGCCCGAGGTCGTGCTGCTCTCCGCCGACGTGAGATAGGCGCGTGCGCGTCCTGCGCAAGCCGGGGCCATCCATGGCCCCGATTTTCAGAACAAGCCTGGCTTACTGAGTCCTCTGCAGCGCAGCGATCCGTACGTCCAGCGGCGGGTGCGTGGCGAACAGCCTGGCCAGCTGGCCGCTGGCGATGCCCATCGCCGCCATGTTCTGCGGCAGCGACGAAGGCGCATGCGCGGCCTGCAGGCGCTGCAGCGCGGCGATCATCTTGCGCTTGCCAGCCAGGTGCGCACCGCCCGCGTCGGCGCGGAACTCGCGCTGGCGCGAGAACCAGGCGACGATCATCGACGCGAGGATGCCGAACAGGATCTCCAGCACCATCACCGTCAGCATGTAGCCCACGCCAGGGCCGCGGCTGTCCGAACCGCGCTTGAACACCGCCTGGTCGATGAAATAACCGACCGCGCGCGCCATGAAGATCACGAAGGTGTTGACCACGCCCTGGATCAGCGACAGCGTGACCATGTCGCCGTTGGCGACGTGGCTGATCTCGTGGCCGAGCACCGCCTCGACCTCGTCCTGATTCATGCTGCGCAGCAGGCCCGTGGACACCGCGACCAGCGCGTTGTTCTTGTTCATGCCGGTGGCGAAGGCATTCGGCTCCGGCGCCTCGTAGATGGCGACTTCGGGCATGCCGATGCCGGCCGCGCGCGCCTGGCGCTCGACCGTCTGCAACAGCCACATCTCGGCCGAATTGCGCGGCTGGGTGATGACCTGCGCGCCGGTGGAACGCTTGGCGATCCACTTGGACATCGCCAGCGAGATGAAACTGCCGCCGAAACCGAATACCAGAGCGAACCCGAGCAGCGCCTCCAGGTTGAGTCCGTTCGCCGTCAGCCAGCGGTTCACGCCGAGCAGCGACGCGACCACGCTCAGCACGAGGACCACCGCCAGGTTGGTGGCCAGGAACAGGAAGATGCGCTTCATGGAATTCTCAGCCTCTGGGTTCTGGGCAAAGCCTCAATCTCGGGGCATAGACCGGATTTTCAAGGAGAAGGTTTCGCTTCCGGCGCCATCGCATCGACGCGCTGGAAACCGCGCGGCAGATGGCTGCCGCGGCTCGCACGGCTGCCCGCGTAGCCCTCCAGGTCGGCAGGCTTCAGGGTCAGCCGGCGCTTGCCGCAGACCAGCTCCAGCGGGGTGGCTTCCGGGAGCACGGCCGCGGCGAGGATGCGGTCTTCGCCCTTCAGCGCGATCAGCTTGTTGCCCTTGCCCTTGGCCAGCTCCGGCAGTTCGGACAGCGGGAACACCAGCAGGCGTCCTTCGGCCGTGGCCAAGGCCAGGCGCTCCGCGGACGGATCGGCGACGCGCCGCGGCGGCAGCACGGTGGCGGTTTCGGCCAGATTGACCACCGCCTTGCCGGCACGCTTGTTCGATTCCAGCTCGCCGAGCTTCGCGACGAAGCCATAGCCCTCGTCGCTGCCGAGCACGTAGCGGTCGGCCGTCTCGCCCATCATCATGCCGACGATGCGGCCGCCATCCTGCAGGTCTAGCCGCGTCGTCACCGGCTCGCCCTGCGAACGCGCCGACGGCAGCTCGCGCGGATTGAGCGTGTAGCAGCGGCCCTTGTGGTCGATCAGCACCAGCAGCTGGTTGGTCTTGCCCTGCACGTGGCACAGGTACTCGTCGCCGGCCTTGTAGCTCAGGCCGAGCGGATCGAGATCGTGGCCCTTGCCGGCGCGGATCCAGCCGGCCTTCGACAGTACGACGGTGACCGGTTCTGCGGGGATGATCTCGGTGGCCTCCAGCGCGGTGGCGGGCGGCCGCGCGTTGATCGGGCAGCGGCGCTCGTCGCCGTACTTCTTGGCGTCCTCCTTGAGCTCGTCGCCGATCAGCTTGCGCAGCTTGTCGTCGTCGCCGAGCAGCTCTTCGAGCCGCGCGCGTTCGGCCGCGAGCTCCTCCTGCTCGCCCTTGATCTTCATCTCCTCGATCTTCTGCAGGTGGCGCAGCTTGAGGTCGAGGATGTAGTCCGCCTGGATCTCGGTCAGCGCGAAGGTGCGCATCAGGCTCGCTTTCGGATCGTCCTCGTAGCGGATGATGCGGATGACTTCATCGATGTTGAGGTAGGCGATCAGCAGGCCTTCGAGCAGATGCAGGCGCTCATTGACCTTGCCGAGCCGGTGATTGAGCCGCCGCGTCACCGTGGCGAAGCGGTACTCCAGCCACTCGGTGAGGATCTCCTTGAGATTCTTGACCTTGGGCCGGCCGTCGAGGCCGATCATGTTGAGATTGACGCGGTAGCTCTTTTCCAGATCCGTCGTCGCGAACAGGTGCGCCATCAGCGCGTCGGTATCGACACGATTGGAGCGCGGCACGATGACCAGGCGCGTCGGGTTCTCGTGGTCCGACTCGTCGCGCAGGTCCTCGACCAGCGGCAGCTTCTTCGCACGCATCTGCTCGGCGATCTGTTCCAGCACCTTGGCCGGCGAGACCTGATACGGCAGGTGCGTGACGACGACGTTGCCATCATCGTCGCGTTCCCAGCGCGCGCGGGCGCGCACCTGGCCGTTGCCGGTCTGGTAGATCTTGAGCAGGTCGTGCGGCTCGGAGACGATCTCGCAGGCGGTCGGAAAGTCCGGTGCCGGCACGAACTCGCACAGCTTCTCGATGTGCGCGTTCGGATGCTTGAGCAGGTGCAGGCAGGCCTGCACCAGTTCGCGGATGTTGTGCGGCGGGATGTCGGTGGCCATACCCACGGCGATGCCGGTGGTGCCGTTGACCAGGATGTTCGGCAGGCGCGCCGGCAGCAGCCTCGGCTCCTGCAGCGTGCCGTCGAAGTTCGGCACCCAGTCCACCGTGCCCTGCTCCAGCTCGCCGAGCAGCGTCGCCGCGTACGGCGTCAGCCGCGACTCGGTGTAACGCATCGCGGCGAACGATTTCGGATCGTCCGGCGAACCCCAGTTGCCCTGGCCGTCCACCAGCGGGTGCCGGTAGTTGAACGGCTGCGCCATGGTGACCATGGCCTCATAGCAGGCGGAGTCCCCGTGCGGATGGAACTTGCCGATGACGTCACCGACCGTGCGCGCCGATTTCTTGTGCTTCTGGCCGGCGGACAGACCGAGTTCGGACATCGCGTAGATGATGCGGCGCTGGACCGGCTTCAATCCGTCGGCGATGTTCGGCAGTGCGCGGTCCAGCACCACGTACATCGAGTAGTCGAGGTAGGCCTTCTCGGCGAAGACGCGCAGGGACAGCTTTTCGGTTTCGATGACTTGCATGATTGCTCAAATGTGCGTGTGCGCAATGCCCGTACCGGCAGGGCTGCTCCGGCGCATGGCGCCGGATCAAATCAGTTTGACTCTGGCCTTGCGCGCGGCCTTGCGCAGGCCCTCGTCCAGCGTGGCGAGCGGAATCCGTCGTCGTCGCGCGAGCTCCAGATATGCAGCGTCATACACGGTGAGGCCGCATTGTTCAGCCAATCCCGGAATCTCGTTCTCCGCGCGCTCGCGGTCTGCCGGCTCGATTTCGATGGGAACCGCCCGCAGCGCATCCGCAGCAGCAGCCCAGTCCTCGCCAATCAGACGCCCACGCCGCTTGAGCATGGCCAGCGTGTTCTGAACCTCGAAAAGCCAGATTGCCGGCGCCACGCTGCCACCTTTGGCCACCGCGCGCGCCACGGCTGCCGGAGGTTGTTCATCCGGGGAAGCCCAGGCGATAGCCGCGCTGGCGTCGAGCACAAACAGACTCACCGCCGCCCCTCGTCGCGAGCGGCGATGATCTCGGCCACGGTGATCGGCTTGCGGCCCTTGGGCCGATTGGCGCGCAGCTCTTCGAGGCGCCGCCAGGCGCGCTCGACTTGTTCGTGTGAGCCGCCCGCCTGCACCGGCCGCAACTCAGCCACCGCCTTGCCGTGCTTGGTGATGGTGATGCGCTCGCCACGGGCCACGCGGGCCAGCAGCTTGGGCAGGTGGGTCTTGGCCTCGTATGCGCCAACTTCCATGGCGATCTCCAGACTGGTCTATTTTCAGACCAGTTTAGGCAGCGCGGGTTCCGCAGTAAAGCGAGATGGCTACACCTCGGCGCGATTGCCTTCGCGTTCCAGCCAGTCCTTGCGGTCGGAGGCGCGCTTCTTCGCCAGCAGCATGTCCATCACTGCGGCGGCCGGACTCGGCTCGCCGGGATTCTCGCCATCGAGCGTCAACTGCACGAGGCGGCGCGTGTCCGGCGCCATCGTCGTCTCGCGCAGCTGCAGCGGGTTCATCTCGCCCAGGCCCTTGAAGCGGGTGACCGTGACCTTGGCCTTGTTGCCCTCGGCGGCGAGGCGGTCGAGCACGCCCTGTTTCTCGGCCTCGTCGAGGGCGTAGAACACCTGCTTGCCGGCGTCGATGCGGAATAGCGGCGGCATCGCGATGTAGATATGCCCGGCCTCGACCAGCGGCCGGTAGTGCTTCAGGAACAGCGCGCACAACAGCGTGGCGATGTGCAGGCCGTCGGAGTCGGCGTCGGCGAGCACACAGATCTTGCCGTAGCGCAGGCCGGACAGGTCGGTGCTGCCCGGATCGACGCCGATCGCGACGCTGATGTTGTGAATCTCGTCCGACGCCAGGGCCTCGTTGGCATCGACCTCCCAGGTGTTCAGGATCTTGCCGCGCAGCGGCATGATCGCCTGGAAGTCGCGGTCACGCGCCTGCTTGGCGGAGCCGCCGGCGGAGTCGCCCTCGACCAGGAACAGCTCGGTGCGCGTGACGTCGCTCTGCACGCAGTCGGCCAGCTTGCCCGGCAGCGCCGGACCGCTGGTGACCTTCTTGCGCACCACCTGCTTGGACAGCTTCAAGCGCGCATTGGCGTGGGCGATGACCAGTTGCGCGATCTGCTCGCCCTGCTCGGGGTGCTGGTTCAGCCAGAGGCTGAAGGAGTCGTGCACGACGCCGGAGACGAAGGTCGCCGTCTCGCGCGACGACAGCCGCTCCTTGGTCTGGCCAGCGAACTGCGGATCCTGCATCTTCACCGACAGCACGTAGGCACAGCCCTGCCAGACGTCCTCGGGGGTGAGCTTGAGTCCGCGCGGCAGCAGGTTGCGGAACTCGCAGAACTCGCGCACCGCCTCGGTCAGGCCGGTGCGCAGGCCGTTGACGTGCGTGCCGCCCTGCGCGGTCGGAATCAGGTTGACGTAGGACTCCGCGATCGGCTCGGCGCTGCGGCCCTCCTCGTTGATCCACACCAGCGCCCACTCGGCTTCCTCGCGCGCGGCCTTGAACTGGCCGATGAAGGGCTCGGCCGGCAGGGTCTCCGCGCCCTGCAGGGCATCCTTGAGGTAATCGGGCAGACCGTTCTCGTACTGCCAGGTCAGCTTCTCGCCGCCGATGCGGTCGTCGAGCGTGACTTTCAGGTTCGGGCACAGCACGGCCTTGGCGCGCAGCACCTGCTTGAGCCGCGGCATCGCGAACTTCGGCGAGTCGAAGTACTGCGGATCGGGCCAGAAGCGCACCGTCGTGCCGGTGCGGTTCCGCGCGACCGGCCCGACTTCCTTCAGCGGTTTGCTGCGCTCGCCGTCGCGGAACTCGATCGCGTACTCCATGCCGCCGCGGCAGACGTTGACGACAAGCCGGCTCGACAGCGCGTTGACGACGGACACGCCGACGCCGTGCAGGCCCCCGGAGAACTGATACTGCTTGTTGGAGAACTTCGCGCCGGAATGCAGCTTGGTCAGGATCAGCTCGACGCCGGTGACCTTGTGCACCGGGTGCACGTCCACCGGCATGCCGCGGCCGTCGTCGGCGACTTCCAGCGATCCGTCCTCGTGCACCGTGACCGTGATGTTCCTGCAATGGCCGGCCAGCGCCTCATCGACCGCGTTGTCGATGACTTCCTGCGCGAGGTGGTTGGGCCGGCTCGTTTCGGTGTACATGCCCGGCCGCTTGCGGACCGGGTCGAGACCCTGCAGGACCTCGATCGCTTCTGCGCTGTATTGGGTGGAATTCGCCATGGCGTCGGTCGTGGAAAAGCGGGCGGACACTAGCGGATGCGCCGGGCGCGGGCAACTGACCGGCATCACGGTGCCTCCGGCACCCGCGACCTGCGCAGACGCCGTGTCGGCGTCGGGATAAACTGCCGCGCATGGCCAGGAAACAGGAACCCGTCGAAGCACACACCGACCCCGTCGGCCGCTTCGAGGATTCGATGAAGGAACTCGAGTCCATCGTGCAGAGCCTCGAACGCGGCGACTTGCGGCTGGAGGAATCGCTCCAGTTGTTCGAGCGCGGCGTCGAACTCGCGCGCCAGTGCCGCAGCGCACTGGACAGCGCCGAGCAGAAGGTGCGCAACCTGCTCGACGCGCAGCCCGGCCAGGGCGACGCGACGTGACGACGGACGTCGTCCGGCGCATCGCCGGTCACCGCGAGCGGCTGGAGGCGGCGCTGCAGCGCGCGCTGCCGCCGCACGACCACTACCCTGCGCGGCTGCACGAGGCGATGCGTTACGCCTGCGAGGGCGGCAAGCGCCTGCGTCCGCTGCTGGTGTATCTGGCCGGCGACGTGCTCGGCCTCGACTCGCCCCGGCTCGACAGCGCGGCCTGCGCGGTCGAGCTGATCCACGTCTATTCGCTGGTCCACGACGATCTGCCGGCGATGGACGACGACGATCTGCGCCGCGGCCGGCCGACCACGCACAAGGCCTACGACGAGGCCACCGCGATCCTGGTCGGCGACGCCCTGCAGGCGCTCGCCTTCCAGCTGCTCGCCGGCGACGCCAGTCCGGGATTGAGCGCCGAGCAGCGCGTGCGCATGATCGCGATCCTGGCCGAGGCCGCCGGCTCGCGCGGCATGGTCGGCGGCCAGGCGGTCGATCTCGACTCCGAGCACCGCCACCTGACGCTCGCCGAGCTCGAAGCCCTGCACATCCACAAGACCGGCGCGCTGATCCGCGCCTGCCTGCGCCTCGCCTGCGCCGCGGCGGACCGCTTGGGCGACGCCGAGCGCGAAGCCCTGGACCGCTACGGCAAGTGCATCGGCCTCGCCTTCCAGATCCAGGACGACGTGCTCGACGTCGAGGGCAACTCGGCGACGCTGGGCAAGACCGCCGGCAAGGACACGGCCAGCGGCAAGTCCACCTACCCGGCCATCCTCGGCCTGCCGACTGCGCGTGCGCGCGCCGACGAGCTGTTTGCCCAGGCGCGCGCGGCGCTGCAGGTTTTCGGCGCGCGGGCCGCGCCCCTGTTGGACTTCGCCGACCACATCCGCACCCGCGACCGCTGACACCGGCCGCTGTCCGCACAGCACTTTTGCGCACCGCAGCACTGGCGGATAATGCGCGGCCGACTTCTCTTACAATGCCGCCCGCACCATCCAGGTGCATCGCGCCGATCCAGCCCCGATGACCGAAATCCCCGGCTATGCCCTCCTCGGTGGCGTGCAGACGCCCGCCGACCTGCGCCGCCTCGCGCCGGAGGATCTGCCGCACCTTGCGGTGGAGATACGCCGGTACCTGATCGAGACCCTGGGTCGCATCGGCGGGCACTTCGCCGCCAACCTCGGCACCGTGGAACTGTCGATCGCGCTGCACCGCTGCCTGGACACGCCGCATGACCGCCTGGTCTGGGACGTCGGCCACCAGGCCTATCCGCACAAGATGCTGACCGGCCGCCGCGCGCGCCTGGAGACGATCCGCCGCCTCGATGGCCTCGCGCCGTTCTGCCACCGCGCCGAGAGCGAGTACGACACCTTCGGCGTCGGCCATTCATCGACCTCGATCTCCGCCGCCGCCGGCATGGCCGCCGCGGCGAGGCTCAAGAGCGAACGGCGCCGCGTCGTCGCGGTGATCGGCGACGGCGGCATGACCGCCGGCATGGCCTTCGAGGCGCTCAACCACGCCGGCCATCTCAAGCTCGACCTGCTCGTGATCTACAACGACAACGACATGTCGATCTCCGAGAACGTCGGCGCGCTGCGCAACCACTCGGCCCGCCTGGTGCGCAAGCTCGGCCTCGCCGCGCCGCACCGGTCACGGCCGGTCGACGAGGAGCACAACGAGGCGCACCTGGACAATCCGGGCGCGATGTTCGAGACGCTCGGCTTTGCCTACCACGGCCCGATCGACGGCCACGACCTCGGCGCGCTGACCGCGGCACTCGACCGTCTCAAGGACGCGAAGGGTCCGCAGCTGCTGCACGTCATCACCGTCAAGGGCAAGGGCTTCGACCCGGCGGAAGCCGATCCGATCAAGTACCACGGCGTCACCCAGTTCGACCCGGTGACCGGCGCGTTCCCGGGCAAGAAGGGCGCTGTCAAACCGAGCTACACGCAGATCTTCGGCGACTGGCTGTGCGAGGCGGCGGCCGCCGACCCGGGCGTGGTCGCGATCACGCCGGCAATGCGCGAGGGCTCCGGCCTGGTCGAGTTCGCGCAGCGCTTCCCGGACCGCTACTTCGACGTCGGCATCGCCGAGCAGCACGCGGTCACCCTGTCCGCCGGCCTGGCCTGCGAGGGCCTCAAGCCGGTGTGCGCGATCTACTCGACCTTCCTGCAGCGCGGCTACGACCAGCTGATCCACGACGTCGCGATCCAGAACCTGCCGGTGGTCTTCGCGATCGACCGCGGCGGCCTGGTCGGCGCCGACGGCGCGACCCATCACGGCGCCTTCGATCTGTCCTACCTGCGCTGCATCCCGAACCTGGTGGTGATGGCGCCGTCCGACGAGAACGAATGCCGGCGCATGCTCAGCACCGGCCTGACGCTGAACCAGCCCAGCGCGGTGCGCTATCCGCGCGGCACCGGCACCGGCGTCGCCTGTGAGCGCGAGCCCAAGCCGCTGGCGCTCGGCAAGGGCCGCATCGTGCGTGAGGCGCATGGCCGCCGCCGCCCGCGCGTGGCGATCCTTGCCTTCGGCGCGATGGTGCAGCCGGCGATCGAGGCCGCGGAAATCTTCGACGCGGTGGTCGCCGACATGCGCTTCGTCAAGCCGCTCGACACCGAGCTGATCCTCGAACTCGCCAACGAGAACGACCTGCTGGTGACGCTCGAGGACAACGCCCGCCTCGGCGGCGCCGGCTCCGGCGTCAACGAGGTGCTGGTCGCCCAGCACCACACGGTGCCGGTACTCAACCTGGGCCTGCCCGACCACTTCGTCGAGCACGGCACGCGCGAGGAACTGATGGCCCTGTGCGGCCTGGACACCGCCGGCATCCAGCGCGCGATCGGCAAGCGCCTGCGCTCGCGCGACCTCGACCGTTCGAGTTCCGCGCAGGCCGGTTAAGCAGGCTCCCCGCGCCAGCGCAGCCGCTCGCGCAGGCGCACGACTTCGCCGACGATCAGCAGGCTCGGCCCCTTGAGCCGGGCATCGGCCACGCGCTGCGGCAGATCGGCGAGCGTTCCGGTGATCACCCGCTGGCGCGGCGAGGTGCCGTCGTCGATCATCGCCGCCGGCCAGTCGGCGGACAGGCCGTGCTCGATCAGCTTCGCGCAGACCTGCGGCAGCGAGTTGAGTCCCATGTACACGACCAGCGTCTGGCCGCGCCGCGCCAGCTGGTCCCAGTGCAGGTCGAGCGTGCCGTCGGCGCGGGCATGGCCGGTGACGAAGACGACGGACTGCGCGCAGTCGCGGTGCGTCAGCGGAATGCCGGCATAGGCCGCACAGCCGCTCGCCGCGGTGATGCCCGGCACGACCTGGAACGGGATACCGTGCGCCATCAGGCGGTCGATCTCCTCGCCGCCGCGGCCGAAGATGAAGGGGTCGCCGCCCTTGAGCCGCAGCACGCGCTGGCCGTCCGTGGCGAGCCGCACCAGTTCGGCGTTGATCTCGTCCTGCGGCACCGCGTGCTGGCTGCGCGCCTTGCCGACGAACAGACGCCGCGCGTCGCGCCGCACCAGTTCGAGGATTTCGGGCGCAACCAGCCGGTCATAAAGCACGACATCGCACTGCTGCATCAGGCGCAGCGCCTTGAACGTCAGCAGGTCCGGATCGCCGGGACCGGCACCGACCAGGTACACCTCGCCAACAGCCGGGCGCTGCCGCGCCATTGCCGCCAGCTCATCGGCTGCACGCGCCTCGTCGCCGGACAGCACCTGCTCGGCCGCCGGGCTGTCGAGGAAGCGCTCCCAGATCGCGCGGCGCGCGGTGTGCGCGGCGGCGCTGCGCACCGCCTCGCGGCGGCTGTGCATGAACGCGGCCAGCCGGCCGTAGGCCGACGGCAGCATGGCTTCGAGCCGCTCGCGCAGCCGGCGCGCCAGCACCGGCGCGGCGCCGCCGGTCGAGATCGCGATCAGCAGCGGCGCGCGATCGACGATCGACGGCGTGACGAACGTGCTCAGGGTCGAGTCGTCCACCACGTTGACCGGGACACCCTGCGCGTCGGCCGTTTCGGCGACCTGCCGGTTCAGCGCCACGTCGTCGGTCGCGGCGACTGCGAGGCGACACCCCGTCAGCTGGCGCGGCTCGAACACGACGCCGGCATGCACCGCCGCACCGCTCGCACACAGCTCCGCGACCTCCTCGTTGAGTTGCGCGGCGACCACGTGCACGCGCGCATCCGCGCGCAGCAGCAGGCGCAGCTTGCGCGCCGCCACCTCGCCGCCGCCGACCAATAGCACGCGCTGGCCGCGCAGCCGCATGAACACCGGGTAATAGGGCCAGGACGTCGAGCTCATCGCAGGGCGCAACTTCGAGAAATGGCATAACAGCCTATACTTGCGATCGGTAAACGCATATACCGTGCCAGCGGACTCTCGGGCTCGCCATGAAACTCCGTCAGCTGCGTTACATCCATGAAGTGGCCCAGCGCGGCCTCAACGTCACCGCCGCCGCCGAGGCGCTGTACACCTCGCAGCCCGGCGTCAGCAAGCAGATCCGCCTGCTCGAAGAGGAGCTCGGCGTCGATATCTTCGTGCGCAGCGGCAAGCACCTGTCGGAGATCACGCCGGCGGGTGAACGCATCCTCGAACACGCGCGCCGGCTGCTCGGCGAAGTCGAGAACATCGAGCGCGTCGCCGCCGAGTTCCACGACACCGACCGCGGCGACCTCGCCATCGCCACCACGCACACGCAGGCGCGCTACGCGCTGCCGCCGGTGATCACCGCGTTCCGCAAGAAGTACCCGCGCGTGACCCTGCACCTGCACCAGGGCTCGCCGCCGCAGATCGCCAAGATGGCCGCTGACGGCCAGGCCGATTTCGCCATCGCGACCGAGGCGATGCACCACTTCGACAGCCTGGTGATGCTGCCCTGCTACCGCTGGAACCGCTGCGTGCTGGTCAAGCCCGATCATCCGCTGACCAAGCTCAAGCAGCTGCAGCTGCGCGACATCGCCCAGTATCCGATCGTCACCTACACCTTCGGCTTCACCGGCCGCTCCAAGCTCGACCAGGCCTTCGCCGCGCACGGCCTCAAGCCGGACGTCGTGCTGACCGCGGTCGATGCCGACGTCATCAAGACCTATGTGCGGCTGGGCCTGGGTATCGGCATCATCGCCAACATGGCCTGGGACGAACGCACCGACCGCGACCTCGTGCGCCTGCCGGCCGACCACCTGTTCGAGCCGAGCGTCACCCACATCGGCTTCCGCCGCGGCCTGTTCCTGCGCGGCTACATGTACGACTTCCTGCAGGCTTTTGCGCCACATCTGAAGCGCGAGCTGGTCGAGGAGATCAGTGCGGTCGCCGACCCGGAAGAGCGCCGCAGGCTCACGCAGCAGCGGATTCCGGACATCCCCTAATAACGCTTCGTTCTGATCATAGTTCTGCAACCCCCTTCGGCGCATGACAGGGCGTTGCTAGGCTGCGCGCCACCGAACTTCCGAAGCATTCAGCCCGACCCGCATTCCGACGATGTACCGCTACGACGAATACGACCAGGCGCTGGTCGATCAGCGTGTCGCCGAGTTCCGCGACCAGACGCAGCGCTTTCTCGCCGGAGCACTGTCGGAGGACGAGTTCCGCGCGCTGCGCCTGCGCAACGGCCTGTACATCCAGCGCTTCGCGCCGATGCTGCGCATCTCGATCCCCTACGGCCTGCTGTCGTCGCGGCAGCTGCACATGCTCGCGCACATCGCCCGCAGCTACGACAAGGGTTACGGCCACTTCACGACGCGCCAGAACATCCAGTTCAACTGGCCGAAGCTCGAACAGGTGCCGGACATCCTCGCCGACCTGGCTTCGGTCGAGATGCACGCGATCCAGACCTCGGGCAACTGCATCCGCAACATCACCGCCGACCATCTCGCCGGCGTCGCCAGGGACGAACTGGTCGATCCGCGTCCCTACTGCGAGATCACCCGTCAGTGGGCGACCTTCCACCCCGAATTCAACTGGCTGCCGCGCAAGTTCAAGATCGCGTTCTCGTCCTCGACGACCGATCGTGCCGCGACGCTCGTGCACGACATCGGCGTGCACATCGTGCGCAACGAGGCCGGGGCGCTTGGCTATCGCATCTTCGTCGGCGGCGGCCTCGGCCGCATGCCGATGCTGGCGCACCAGGTGCGCGACTTCCTGCCAGAAGCCGACTTGCTGTCCTATCTGGAAGCGGTGCTGCGCGTCTATAACCGGCTGGGCCGGCGCGACAACATCCACCGCGCGCGCATCAAGATCCTGGTCAAGGAACTGGGGCCGGCGAAGTTCACGGAAGCGGTCGAAGCCGAGTGGGCGAAGATCGACAAGGCCGCGTTCACGCTCGACCGCGCCGCGCTGGAGCGCATGAAGGCGCATTTCACGCCACACCCCTACGCCGCCAGCGCCGACAGTGAACGCGATACCCGCAGCTACGCCGCGGCGCTGGCCGCGGACAGCGGGTTCGCATCGTTCGTGCGCCGCAACGTGCGCGATCACCGCGTGCCGGGCTACAAGGCCGTGTTCGTGTCGCTCAAGGCCCCCGGCGTCGCCCCCGGCGACATCAGCGCCGCACAGCTGGACCTCGTCGCCGAACTGGCGGAGCGCTACAGCTTCGGCGAAGTGCGCGCGACGCACGACCAGAACCTGGTGCTCGCCGACGTCGCGCAGAAGGACGTGTATCCGCTGTGGCAGGCGCTCAAGGCGGCCGGCCTGGCGACGCCCAACATCGGCCTGCTGACCGACCTGATCTGCTGCCCGGGCCTGGATTTCTGCTCGCTGGCCAATGCCGGCTCGATCGGCGTCGCCGCAGACATCAACGACCGCTTCGATGCGCTCGACCATCTGCACGACATCGGCGAGATCAAGCTGAAGATGTCGGGCTGCATGAACGGCTGCGGCCATCACAGCGTCGGCCACATCGGCATCCTCGGCGTCGACAAGAAGGGCGAGGAGTGGTACCAGGTCACGCTCGGCGGCAGCGCCGAGAACGATGCGAGCCTGGGCGAGCGCACCGGCCCGTCGTTCAACCGCGACGCGATCGCCGACGCCGTCGTGCGCATCGTCGAAACCTATCTCGACGAGCGCCGCGACGAGGACGAAACCTTCCTGCAGTGCTACCGCCGCGTCGGCATGGCGCCGTTCAAGGCGCGGCTGTACGCCGAAGAAGGAGTGGCAGCATGAGCACGCTGATCCGCGACAACGCTGCCGCGACCGACGACTTCGTCGCTCTGGCCGACGACCAGCCGCTGCCGGCCTCGGGCAAGATCATCGTACCGCTGGCCCGCTGGCTGGAACTGGACAGGACCGCTGTCACCGCGACCGTCGGCGTCAGCGTTCCGAACACCGTCGATATCGACGCGGTCTGGCCGGCGCTCGCCGGTCGGCCGCTGATCGAACTGAACTTCCCCGCGTTCGGCGACGGTCGCGCCTACAGCCAGGCGCGCGTGCTGCGCGACCGCTGCGGCTACGCCGGCGAGCTGCGTGCGCGCGGCGCGGCCGTGGTGGTGGACCAGGCGGCGCAACTGGCGCGCTGCGGCTTCAACGCCTATGTCCTGCGCGCCGACCAGAACGCCGAGGCATTCCTCGCGCGTCTGCAGCGCACCGCGGGAACCGCCTGGTACCAGCACCCGTCGCAGCGCCCGCTGCCCGCGTCCGCGCGTCAGGCGTAACGCCAGCGCTGCCCGTCCTTGGAATCCTCGATCAGCACACCGCGCGCCTTGAGTACGTCGCGGATGCGATCGGACTCGGCCCACTGCTTGTTCCTGCGTGCGTCGGCGCGCTGAACCAGCAGCGCGTCGATCTCCTCCGCCGTCGGGCGACCATCGACCTGCGGCGCCCACGCGAACCACGCCGCCGGCGGCTGCTGCAGCAGGCCCAGCACGCTGCCTGCATCGAGCATCTGCGCCTTGATCCGCGCCTTGTCGGCTGGTGATTCGGCCTTGTTCGCGGCGCGCGCCAGCTCGAACAGCTCGGCCAGCGCCATCGGCGTGTTGAGGTCATCCTCGAGTGCGTCGATGAAGGCCTGCGGCGCCCGCACGTCCGGCGCGGCCTCGACCTCGCCCAGGTCGCGCAGCGCACCGTAGAGCCGATCCAGTTTCTTGCGCGCCTCGGCGACGACCTCGTCGGTCCAGTCGATTGGCTGGCGGTAGTGGCCGGTGAGCAGCACCAGGCGGATCGCCTCGCCGGGCACCGACTTGAGCAGCTCGTGCACCAACAGCACGTTGCCGATCGACTTCGACATCTTCTGGTGATCGACATTCAGGAAGCCGTTGTGCAGCCAGTAGCGCGCGAAGATCTTGCCGCCGTGCGCGCAGGTCGACTGCGCGATCTCGTTCTCGTGGTGCGGGAAGATCAGGTCGTGCCCGCCGCCGTGGATGTCGATGGTCTCGCCGAGCAGCGCCTCGGCCATCGCCGAGCATTCGATGTGCCAGCCCGGTCGGCCGCGGCCCCACGGAGATTCCCAGCCCGGCTGCTCCGGCGTCGACGGCTTCCACAGTACGAAGTCGCCGGCGTGCTTCTTGTACGGCGCGACCTCGACGCGGGCACCGGCCATCAGTGCCTGCTCGTCACGCCCGGACAGCTGGCCGTATTCCTTGAAGCTGAGCGTGTGGAACAGCACGTGGCCCTGCGCCTCGTAGGCATGACCGGCCGCGATCAGGCGCTGGATCATGTCGATGATCTGCGGCAGATGCGCGGTCACGCGCGGCTCGAAGTCCGGTGGCAGCACGCCCAGCGCTGCCATGTCCTCGCGGTAGATCGCCGCGAAGCGCTGCGTGATCACGCCGATGTCCACGCCCTCCCTGGCCGCCGCCGCGTTGATTTTGTCGTCGATGTCGGTGATGTTGCGGGCGTAGGCGACGCCGGGAAAGCGGCGCCGCAGCACGCGCGCCAGCACGTCGAACACCACGGCCGGACGCGCATTGCCGATGTGCGCGTAGCTGTACACCGTCGGCCCGCAGACGTACATCGTCACCCGCCGCGGATCAAGCGGAACGAATTCTTCCTTGCGGCCGGTCAGGGTGTTGTGGAGCTGCATAACGAGTCGGGTCGGGAAAGCCGGCGAAGGATACCCGCAGGCGTTGCCGAAGTCGCGCCCTTGCGCCGCTCCGCCAGCCTGCTAACGTTGTCGGCCGACGTCCGGCGACCGCAACGATGGCCGACTCCTCCTCCCGCCCGCGCCACCACACCGCGCGCGGCTTCCGCAACAATCACACGACCGACCAGCACGGCGGCTTCGACCTGCTGCGCTGGCTGCCGGGCTTCCTGCTCAAGCCGTACCGCAGGCCGCCGTTCACGGTGCTGCGCCCGCCGGTGGAGCGGCTGCGCCACAACCGCACGCAGGACACGCTGACCTGGATCGGCCATTCGAGCTTCCTGCTGCAGTTCGCCGGCCGCAACCTCGTCACCGATCCGCACCTGGGTGAGCGCGCCTCGCCGGTCGGCTTCGCCGGCCCGCTGCGGCTCAATCCGCCGGCGCTGCACCACGCCGACCTGCCGGCGCTGGACGTCGCGCTGATCTCGCACAATCACTACGACCATCTCGACGAGCCGACCGTGCGCCGGCTCGCGCAGGAGCATCCGCAGCTCACCTTCGTCGTGCCGCTGGGGCTCAAGCGCTGGTTCGCGCAGCGCCGCATCGCGCGCGTGATCGAACTGGACTGGTGGCAGAGCGCCGAGGTCGCCGGACTGCGCGTGGACGCGGTGCCGGCGCAGCATTTCTCCGGCCGTAATGCCAGCGACCGCAATGCGACGCTGTGGTGCGGCTTCGTCGTCGAGGCCCGGAACCGCCGCGTCTATTTCGCCGGCGACACCGGCTACTCGGCAGATTTCGCCGACATCGGCGCGCGCTTCGCGCCGATCGATCTCGCGCTGCTGCCGATCGGCGCCTACGAGCCGCGCTGGTTCATGCAGTTCATGCACGTCAACCCCGAGGACGCGGTGAAGATCCACCGCGACATCGGCGCCGTGCAGTCGGTGGCGATGCACTGGGGCACGTTCCGGCTCACCGAGGAGCCGCTCGACGAGCCGCCGCAGCGCCTGCGGCGTGCACTCGACGACGCCGGAATCGCTCACGACCGCTTCTGGGTGCTTCAGCACGGCGAGACGCGGGACCTGTTCGCCTGAGCGCGCCGCCGCCGCAGCGCCCCGACAGTCCCTACGACGGATTGAGCAGCCGGTCGAGCTGCGCCTTGCGCTGCGGCGCGGGCAGCCTGGCCAGCTGCTGCGCCTGCGCATGGAAGCGTGACCAGTCGCGCCCAGCGCGCTCGAACAGCGCGGCGAAGGCCGGTGCGTACTCGTCGTAGAGTCCGAACGGCAGCAGCCGCGCATTGTTGGGCGTCGAGTCGGCAAACCAGGCGTCGTAGCGCCGGTCGCCATGCCACAGCGTGTCGCGCAGCTGCTCGTAGTCCGCCTTGAGCTGTGCAAACGCTTCGGCCTTGTGCGCGCGCATGGTCTCGAGATCGAGCGGCTGCGCATACAGCGCATCGAGGCGCTCGCGCAGGTCCAGCACCAGCTTCACGAACTGCGTGCGGCGCTGCGGTCCTGCCGTGTCGCCAGGCGGCAGGTCCGGGTGCGACGCGGCGTAGGCGCGCAGCCCTTCCTGCTGGACGAAGCTCGCGTAGGACTCGTTGAAGCGGGTGTCGTCCTTCACGTAGAGCTTCTGGTGCGCCAGCTCGTGGAACACCGTGCCGACCAGCTGCGCATCGTCCCAGTGCAGCATCGTGTTGAGCACCGGATCGTCGAACCAGCCCAGCGTCGAATACGCCGGCACGCCGCCGACGTGGACGTCGTAGCCCTGGGCGCGCAGCTCGGCGGCGCGCGCCTCGGCCTGCGCGCGGTCGTAATAACCCTGGTAGGCGACGCAACCGGCGAACGGGAAGCAGTGCTCGACGCCGTGGAGCGAGAACTCCGGCGTCGCGAACACGTTCCACATGACGTAGGGCCGGCCGAGGTCGGCGTAGTTGCGGTAGCTGCCGTTGTCGGGCAGGCCGAGCGCGTCCACCGCCCAATTGCGCGCCTGCACGACCTGCTGCAGGCGGTATTTCAGTTCCGGCGCGGTGTCGGAACTGGCGAGTAGCTCGGCGATGGGCCGGCGTTCGTGCAGCAGCTGCCACTGGCCCCCGGCGAGGTGGGCGTAATAGCGCAGCCGCGTGCAGCCGCTCAGCGTCGCCAGCACCAGGCCCGCCAGCAGGGTCATCCTTACTACTCGCATGGCACGTCACAAATCCTTAACGTAAGCGTCCCCGATTCATTGCCGAAGGCACATCCATAGTGCCGCCCCCGGAGGATGAGGTTCCATGTTGCGTTCCAAGCTGTGGCCGGTTGCGTTGATCCTGCTGATGTCCGCCTGTGGCGGATCGAACTCCGGCAGCTCCGGCGGTCACTCGCCGACCAGCGGCGAGACCCCGCCGCGCGTGCCGGTCGCCGCCAGCCGTGCCGGCACCAGCTACCGCCAGGAAATCGACGTCGCCGCCACCGGCGACACGATCGTGTTCCAGGTCTTCGAGCCGACCCAGCTCGAGGTCGGCAAGACCTATCCGCTGGTGCTGCAGGGGCACGGCTACGGCGGCTCGCGCATGCTTGAACCGAGCGCCTTCGCGCAGCGCCTGCTCGACGCCGGCTACTACGTGATCTCGATCGACGAGCGCGGCTTCGGCGAGTCCGGTGGCACCGTGCGCGTGATGGATCCGGAATTCGAGGGCCAGGACCTGATCGCGATCCTCGACTGGGCGGAGAACCTCGAAGGCCTGCGCCGGCGCGGCAATGGCGAGATGTACGTCGGTTCCTACGGCGGGTCCTACGGCGGCATGTACCAGATCCTGCTGTATGCGGCCGATCCCAAGCACCGCCTGCGCGTGCTCTCGCCCGACATCACGCCGCACGACCTGACCTACGCGCTGAACTCGCACAACGTCATCAAGTCCGGCTATGCGCTGGCGCTGTCGGCCGGCGGCGAGAGCCCGACGGCCCTGCCGGGCATCCTGACCGGCGCCGATCCGGGTCCGATCCTGAACTACCTCGACCGTCCCGGCCCGCGCCAGGACCCGCTGATCTACGAGACGCTGGTGCAGGGCGCGCTGACCAACGTGTTCCCGGAAGCGGGCTTCAACGCATTCAAGTATCACAGCGTCGCCTACTTCTGCGACGGCCAGCCGGCCGGCCCGCAGCCCTTCGTGTTCGCGACGCCGGACGCGCTGACGGTGCCGCCGACGCGGCCGCCGGCCGCCGACGTGCTGCTGACCCAGGGCTTCCGCGACACGCTGTTCAACTTCAACGACGGCCTGGGCAACTACGAATGCCTCAAGGCGCTGGGCGGTGACGTGCGCCTGCTCACCCACCAGTCCGGCCACATCCTGCCGGTCAGCCTGAGCTCGGCGCCCGGCGCCGAGCAGGGGCTCGATCCCTTCTTCGCGGCGGTCACCGTGCCCAATTTCCAGGACGCCGGCGGCTCGCAGACCTGCGGCAGCATCGACCTGACCGAAGTCACCTTCGCGTGGCTGGAGGAGAAGCTGCGCGATCAGGCCGGCGCCGTCGATGCCGTGCTCAAGACAGGCCCGCGCGTCTGCCTGAGCCTGGGCGAAGGTGATGCCGTGGCGGTCAACGGCGTCAAGCGCGGCGGCACCTCGTTCACGATCGACGCCAGCACGCCGCAGTTCACCTCCACGCTCGGCGTCGCCGGTGCGACGCTCGGCAACGGCTTCCGCGAACAGCTGCTGGCGAACCAGACCCTGCTGACCGTACCGGCCGGTGGCGCCGTGCTCGCCGGCGTGCCGCTGCTCGACATCGAGATCGGCGGGCTGAGCGGCCTGGAGATGGCCAACTGCGCGCTGGCGCAGCTGCAGCTGGGCTGCGACCCGATCCTGTATCTGGCGATCGGCCACCGCAAGGCCGGCACCGAGCGCTGGGACGTGATCGACGACCAGATCACGCCGGTTCGCGGCTTCGGCAGCCATACGATCGAGATGAACGGCATCGCCGAGCGGCTCGCCGAAGGCGATGAACTCGCGCTGCTGATCTACGGCTTCCACGCCCAGTACCCGGTGACCTGGTCGCGTGACCTGTTCGTGCCGGCGGTGAACCTGTCGGGCACGGTGCAGCTGCCGCTGCTGTCTCCTGCGGAGATCGCGCAGGACGGCGTCTAAGCCTTGTCCAGCCAGACTTCGAGGCCCTGCGCGTTGAGTTCCATGTCGAAGGCGAGCAGCGCGCGGCTGCGCGCCTCGCCGAGCGGGCACTGCAGACGCTGCAGCTGCGCCAGCGCGTCCGCCGTGAGCGCATTGACCAGCTTGGCGTGACGGTCGGGCGCGTCGGCGTAGCGGCGCGCCAGGTCCACGTAACGGCCGATGGCCGTGCGCAGCTCACCGGCCAGGCGCCTCACCTCGCCGACACGGCCGAAGTGGGTCAGGTACATGTGCTGCGGATCGAAGCTCAGCAGCCGGTCCAGCGTCGCATCCCAGGCGTCGGGCTCGAACTGCACCGGCGTCGTCGTCGGCAACAGGAAGGCCCCGCCCGGCCCGTCGAAATCCCGGTAGGACAGGCCGAAGGTGTCGCCGGTGAAGAATCCGCGGCTGGCCTCGTCCCACACGCAGAAATGGTGGCGCGCGTGCCCCGGCGCATCGACGAACTGCAGCTCGCCGTCGCCCAGCTGCACGCGCTGACCGTCGGCGGCGACGATCACGCGCGCCTCCACGACCGGCGCGATCTCGCCGTACATCCGTGCCACGGCATCGACGCCATAGACCGCCTGCGCACCGGCGATCAGCTTCGACGGATCGATCAGGTGCCGCGCGCCGCGGGGATGCGCGACCAGCATTGCATCGGGCAGCGCGCGCATCAGCAGACCGGCGCCGCCGGCATGATCCAGATGCACGTGCGTCGGAATCACGTAACGCACCCGTTCACGGGCGATGCCGCGCGCGTCGAGCAGCGCCAGCAGTCCGGGAACGCCCGGCGCGGTGCCGGTCTCGATGATCGCCACCTCGTCGGCGCGCCGCACGAGATAGCAGCAGGCCAGCCCCGGCCGCTCCTGCAGCGTGTCGATGCAGCTGATGCCGTGGTCGTAGTCGATGACGGGGGGCAGTCGGGCAACCGCGGTGTTCATGTGCGTGCGACGTCCTGGGGGACGCCATTGTCGCGGATTGCGCCGCGATCGAGAACCGCCGGTCTCAGGCCGCGGAAGCGCGCGGCGCCGCTGCCTTGCGCAGAAGGCCGACCAGTTCCTCGCGCCGGTAGATGCCCAGTTTCTTGTAGATGCGCGAGGCGTGGTTGGCGACCGTGCTGATGGCGATGTCGCATTCGCGCGCGACGCTCTTGAAGGTCTTGCCCGCCGCCAGCGCGCGTGCGATCTGCTGCTCGCGCGGCGACAGCACGTCGATCGGATGCGGGCGGCGCGCGTGCAGCAGGTACAGCCCGCCTTCGCGCGCCAGCCGGAAATGCAGCGCGCCGACCACGAAGGAACCGTGTTCCTCCTCCAGGGCCGCGCGCGGAAGGGCAAACGGCAGGCGCGAACGGTCGGTCTCGCCGTGCTGGCCTGCGACCAGCTCATGGAACCGCGCGCTCGCCAGATAGATGCCGCCGGCGGCATCGACCAACGCCGCGGCGCCACGCGACACCCGGCCCATCGCCTGCAGCCAGTCGTCGTGACGGATGAACTGGGCCAGCGCCAGCGTACCCGCCTGCACCAGGTGCCCGACGATCCTGCGCAGCAGCGGGCGGTCCGGCTGGCGCTGCGGCGGGAACGCCAGACAGACCACGCTGCGCATGCCGGTATCGCGGTGCGCCACGTCGAACGCGAGCGCCCAGCCCGCCGCCGGCGAAACGCCGCGCCAGTCGGCCGGCAGCGGCCGCAACTCGCGCTCGCGCGCACCGGAGGCGAAGCTCAGGCGCGCGACCGCCTCGTGCGGGATCGCCGCCTGCGCCGGCCAGGTCGCGAACTCGCCGCGCAGGCCGGCCGCCGCGCGCGTCAGCCAGGCGGCCGCCGCGGCGCCCGACCACTCGCACAGGCGCCGCAGGGCCTCGACCCGGAACTCCGTCCAGGGCCGGTCGAAGGCGGCCGCATAGAACGCCTGGATCAGGCGCTCCGTCTCACCCCAGTCACTGTCCCCCATCGTCGGTCTCGTCCTCGCGCGGACTCGCGGATCATGGCTTGCCGAGGAAGTCGGCCTTGCCCAGCTCGACGCCATTGTGGCGCAGGATCGCGTAAGCGGTCGCGCAGTGGAAAAACACGTTGGGCAGCACGAAGTACTGCAGATAGGTCAAGGCCGGGAACGTGACCGGCTCGCCGCGCAGCTTGATCGTCACGGACCGCGACTCGGATGCGTCGATCTCGGCGGCGGGCACGCTGCCGATGAACTCACGCGTGCGGGCGATGCGCGACTGCAGTTCGGCGAAGGTGGCCTCGGCATCCTCGTAAACCGGTGGCTCGCGGCCGGCGAGGCGGGCGGCACAACCCTTGGCGATGTCGGCCGCGATCTGCACCTGACGGATCAGCGGCAGCATGTCCGGATAGAGGCGGTCACCGAGCAGCACCGCCGGATCGAGGCGCCGCGCCTCGGCATGCGCCTCGGCCTTGGCCAGCACGTGCGCGAGATTGGCGAGCGCGCGGTCCACCACCGGGATCGAGACGGCGTACATCGACAGCGCCATGGCAGCCTCCTTGCAAACGATGGTTCCAGACTATACGCCGTCCGCCGGCGGATCCCGGTCGAGGACGCCGTCGTCGTGCGACAGCGGGTCCTCGATCGGCTCGATGTGCGTGAGCACGCTGACCGGCGCGAGCTCGGACGCGATGCGGGCTTCGATGCCCTCGACGAAATCGTGGGCCTGCTGCACGCTCCAGCCGCCCGGAACGAGCACGTGGAAGGACACGAAGTGGCGCTGGCCGGCGCGGCGCGTGCGCACGGCGTGGAAATCGATGCCGGTCGAGCGGTACTCGCCGAGAATCGCGTCGAGCTGCCGGCGCTCGTCTTCCGGCCAGGCGGCGTCCATCAGGCCCGCCGTGGACTCGCTGAGCAGGTGCCAGCCGGTCCAGAGGATGTTCACCGCCACGGCGAGCGCCAGCAGCGGATCGAGGATCAGCCAGCCGCTGACACCGACGAGCGCGACGCCGACGATCACGCCGGCGGAGGTCCAGACGTCGGTCATCAGGTGATGTGCATCGGCCTTCAGCGCCAGCGAACGATGGCGCTGCGAGCCCTTGAGCAGGACCCGCGCCACGCCCCAGTTGATCGCCGCAGCGAGCGCGCAGACCGCAAGCCCGATCCCGGTCTGCTGCAGCGGCCGCGGGTCGAGCAGGCGCGGCCATGCCGCCCAGATGATCGACACCGCCGCGACCGCGATCATCATGCCCTCGAAGGCGCTGGCGAAGTATTCGGCCTTGCCGTGCCCGTAGGCGTGATGCTCGTCCGGCGGCAGGATCGCCAGGCGCAGCATCCACCACGCCACCAGCGCGGCGCTGAGGTTGACCAGACTCTCCATCGCATCGGACAGCAGGCCGACCGAGCCCGTCACCCACCAGGCCAGGGTCTTGAGTCCCATCGTCACGATCGCCGCGACGATCGATAGCCGCGCGTAGGACGCGGCACCGCGGCCGCTGGACTGCTGGGTGTCGGGCATGGGGGTGGCGGGAATCAGGCGGCGACCTGCGCCCGTGCGATCTCGGCCTCGACCGTCACCAGGTCCGGGATCAGCGCGACCTGGCTGGCGATGCGCACGCGCGACAGCACGAGGTCGTCGCGGTCCACGCTGTCCAGCTCGACCGGGTGCAGGGCCGCGCGGTTGAGCGTCACCAGGTGCGGATAGCCCTGGGTCAGGATCGCCAGGTTGCCGGACGGCAGATGGCGGCCGACGGAATTGAGAACGACGACGCGCTCGCGCCGCGGGTCACCGCCGCTGCCACCGCCACCGTTGAGCAGCTCGAAGCGGATCACCGGCACGCGCCGATTGTTCCATTCGCAGTGGCCGAGCAGCCACGGCGGCCCGCCGCCGCCGACGCGCAAGGCGTCGCGCGACAGGACTTCGGCGACGGCGGCGTTGGGCAGCAGCATCGAGTCGTCGTTGAGTGCCATCAGCACCGCGTAGATCTGGTCGCGGTTCACGCGCTGCGCTCCTTGAGGACACCGTGCAGTTCATCGAGCAGCTGATCTTCCTGGTAAGGCTTGATCAGGTAGCGATCGACGCCGATCGCCTGGGCACGCTCGCGGTGCTTCTCGCCGGACCGCGAGGTGATCATCAGGATCGGCGTGCGTGCGATCGGCGCGCTGTTGCGCACGAACGCCGCGACCTCGAAGCCGTCCGCGCGCGGCATCTCGATGTCGAGCAGGATTGCGTCCGGACGCTCCGTCTGCAGCTGCGCCATCGCGTCGAGACCATCCTTGGCGGTGATGACCTCGAAGCCATGCCGGGCCAGCAGGCGTTCGGTGACGCGGCGGATGGTGATCGAGTCGTCCACGACCATGATCAGCTGGCGCCGCGCCTCTGCCTCCGGCAGCCGCTCGCCATGCTCGACGGCCGCCTGCGTGCGCAGCACCCGGCGCGTGCGGTCCTGCACCAGCTCGCTGATGTCGAGGATCAGCACGACGCGGCCGTCCGCGAGGATGGTCGCACCGCTGATGCCGGGGATCGCGCTGATCTGCGGACCGACCGCCTTGGAGACGACCTGACGGCTGCCGACGAGGTGATCGACGACCACGGCAACGCGGCGTTCGTCGCCGCCGATGCCCTCCGGCATGCGCACCAGGACCGCGTGCACGGTGCGCAGATCCTCCGGAATCTCGCGTGGCAGGCCGACCAGATCGGCCAGATGGCGCACGCGGTAGTGCTGGCCGCCGTAGGCGAACTCCGGGCCGGTCTCGGACAGCAGGCCGTCGAGCTCCTCGCGGGGAATGCGCGCGATGCCCTCGATGCTGGACAGCGGTGCGGCATACAGCTCGTGGCCGACGCCGACCAGCAGCGACTGCGCCATCGCCAGTGTCAGCGGCAGGCGGACCTTGAAGCGTGCGCCCTTGCCGGTTTCCGACGCCAGTTCGAGACTGCCGCCGAGCTGCTTGACCTCGGCGGCGACCACGTCCATGCCGACCCCGCGGCCGGCGTCCTGGGTCAGCTGCTTGGCGGTCGAAAAGCCCGGCATGAAGATGAACTGCGCCGCCTCGTCGTCGCTGACCACGGCGTCGTGCGGCATCAGGCCGCGGCGGATCGCGGTCTCGCGGATCGCCTGCAGGTCGAGTCCGCGACCATCGTCCGCCAGCTCGATGAACAGCTGGCTGCCCTCGCGCCACAGATGCAGGCGCAGCCGGCCCGTGGCCGCCTTGCCGGCGCGCTCGCGGTCCGCCGGCGACTCGATGCCGTGGATCACCGCATTGCGCAGCAGGTGCTCCAGCGGCGCAGTCATGCGCTCCAGCACGTTGCGGTCCAGCTCGGCCTCGACACCCTCGAAGGCGATCTCCACGCGCTTGCCGTTTTCCAGCGCAGTCTGCTGGACCACGCGCTGCAGGCGCGCGACCTGGCGCGAGAACGGCACCATCAGTGTGCGCATCAGGCCCTGCTGCACTTCGGTGGTCACGCGTCCCTGCTGCAGCAGGATCGTGGTCGTCTCGCTGGCCAACTGGTCGATGGACGCATGCACGGCGCCGAGGTCGCCGACCGACTCGTTGAGCGCGCGCGACAGCTCCTGCATGCGCGTGAAGCGGTCCATCTCCAGCGGGTCGAACTCGCCCGCATAGCGGTCCGGCCCCTCGGCACGTCCGAAGCCGCGCGCCGCGATCTGCGCCTCGGTCTCGATTTCGAGCTGGCGCAGCTGGTCGCGCACGCGGTGGATCGCCTGCGTCATGTCTTCCAGCTGCGACTGGATCGCGGCGTTGTGCTCGTCCATGCGCGAGCGGTAGATGGAGATCTCGCCGGCCTCGTTGAGCAGGCGATCCAGCGTCTCGACCGGCACGCGCGCGGTTTCGCGGCGCTGTGCCGACAGCGCGTCGGCCTGCTCGCCCGGACGCCAGAACAGCAGCGGATGCCACATGCCGGCGGGCAGCTCTTCGGCGGGCTGCACCGCAGGCTCGGCAGGCACGGCGGCGAGTTCCAGCGGCGCTTCGGCGGCGGCCGGCGTAGGCGCCGGCGCCGACTCGACCTCGGCAGTGGCTTCAGCGGTCTCCTCGGCGGCACCGCCGAGGGCGATCAGCGCGGCGTACTCGCCGCGCTGCAGGCGGTCGGTCATGCGGCGCAGCTCGGACACCGCGCCGGCCACGACCTTGAGCGCGCCGGCGTCCAGCTCGCCGGCGTACTCCAGACCCTCGATCAAGGACTCGAGTTCGTGCGCCGCCTCGCCCAGCCCCATCAGGCCGGCCATGCGCGCGCCGCCCTTGTAGGTGTGCAGGGCCCGCAGCATGTCGCGGGCCGGCGAGTAGTCCCCGGGCAGCGCCTGCCAGCGCGGCAGCGCCTCCTCGAGGATCTCCATGAGCTCCTCCGCCTCGGCGGTGAAGGTCTGCGCGAGCTCGACGTCGAAGTCGTCCGGCAAGACCTGCGCGGGAACCGCCGCGGCGGCCCGTGCCGCCGGGGCGGTCGGCGGAACCGGCGCTGCGGCCGGCATCGGCGCTGGCGCAGGCGCAGGCGCCGCATCGGACACCAGGGGCTGCGCCAGTTCGTCGAGCAGTTGCACCGGTTCCGGGACGACACCGCGACGGATGTCGTCGAGCGCCAGATTCAGACCATCCAGCGCGTTCTGGACCCGCGCGAAGAAGTTCGTGCCCGCCCTGACCTCGCCCAGTTCGAGTCGTTCGAACAGCGACTCCAGCCGATGCGCCACGTCGCCGAGGGTACCCAGGCCGGAGACGCGCGCGCTGCCCTTGAAGGTGTGCAGCAGCCGCTTGATCTCGCCCAGCGGTGTCAGGTTGCGCGGATCGCGCTCCAGCGCGGAGACGCTCTGATCTAGCCCTTCGAGCAGCTCCTCGGCCTCGGCCTGGAAGATCGCGAGCAGTTCGGGGTCGGGCTCAGCGCTTTCCGGCACCGGCTCCACCGGCGGCATCTCGAGGACTTCCTCGGCTTCTTCCCCCGCGGCGCCCGCCTCATCGACGGCAGCGGGCGCCGCGGCGACCCCGGCGGCCGGGGCCACCGCTGCGGGTTCGGCCGGCGCCGGCAGCTCGCCAGCCCACCCCAGTGCGTCCACGCGCGCCGCCCAACCGGCATCGTCGCTGCCCAGGCGCCCCTCGCGGTAGCGATCGAGGTACTGGAACAGACCCTCGCAGACGGCGAGCAGCGTCGCGATCGCCTCGGGGTCGGGCACGATCGTGGCCGCCGCCGCGCCGCTGAAGGCACGGTGCAGCGCACGCGCCACGTCGGCGATCGCCGTGCACGCCGACATCTGCGCAGCACCGAGCAGCGTGTGGCTCAAGGTCCTGAGTTCCTGCGCGGCGCGGATGTTGTCCGGCGCCTGTGTCCAGCCGCGCACCTGCTCCTCGATCTTCGATACCAGGTCGAATGCCTCGCCGGCGAAGATCTCCGCGAGCTGCCGGTCGGCGCTGGAGCGCAAAGCCTCCTCCGGCACCTCGCTGCGCAGCTTGTGGATGCGCTCGAGCCACGGCGCCGGGTCCTGCGTCGCCGCCGCCGGTGTACCGAGCTCGCCGACCCAGCCGCGCAGCACGGCCGCGGCTTCGCGCAGCGCACCGCGCGCCTCCGGCCCCAGCAGGACGCGCGCATCGGCGGCGGCGTCCAGGTAAGCCTCGATGGCTCCGGCGACATCGCCGATCGCCTGGGCCTCGATGGCGCGCGCCGCGCCCTTGACGGTGTGGAAGGCGCGCACGATGTCGCGTTCGACGGGGATCTCGCCCTCCCCGGCCCTGGCATCGACCCAGGCATCGACATGGGAGAGCCGCTCGATCGCGTCCTCGCGGAAGATCGACAGCATGTCTGGCTCGGCTACAGCGCCCGGCGTGCGCCCGGCGGCGTACTCCGCGGCGGCGGCGGTGACCGAGGCCACGTCGTCCGGCGCGCCGCGGCGCGCCCGGAACGCCTCGATCAGTCCCGGCAGCACCGCCAGCGCACGGCCGACGGTCTCGACCACGCCCGGACTGATGGCGATCGATCCATCGAGGCAGCGGTTGAGCATGTTCTCCAGCGCCCAGCCGAACCCACCGATGTCGGCCGCGCCGACGGTGCGGCCGCTGCCCTTGAGCGTATGGAAGGCGCGGCGCAGGGTGGTCAGCGCCTCGCGGTCCTGTGGATCGCGGCTCCACGCGGCGAACGATCCCTGTAGCGTCTGCAGGACCTCGGCGGCTTCTTCGAGGAAGATCTCGCGGATCTCCGGATCCTCGCCGGCGTCGAAGGCCTCGCCCGCCGCCGCGGCGGGCGTGACGCCCCCCGCCGGCTCGGCGCGGGGCGCTTCGGTCGGCAGGGCCTCGGCGAGCGGTGCCGGCTCGATGACCTCGACGCCCGGCGCGACGGCCTCGGCGACCGCCGCATCGAGCGTGTCGAGCGCGCGCTCGAGGTCGTCGAGTATCGCGTCGGCGGTCGGCAGCTGGGCACGCTTGGCTTCGACGTAGTACTCGATCGCCGCCACCGCGTCGGCAAAGCGCTCGGAACGGCCGATGTCCCCACGCAGGCGTTCGAACTCCGCGGCGCCGACGAAGTGGCGCGCACGGCGGCAGAGCTCCGCGGCCCGCGGCTGCTCCAGCACGTCGAAGCCCGCCGCGATCTCCCCGAACAGCCGCACCATCTCCGGCACTTCCGCGCCGGTGCCGCCCTTGAACCAGGCATCGGCGGCCGACTTGATGCGGGCGAGATTGACCAGCGACTCGCGGTACAGCGCCTCCTGGCCCTCGGCCAGGTCGCGCGACGCCGGCACGCCGACGGTCACCTCGTCGCCGCCCTCCTCGCGCCGCTGCATCTGCCGGAACAAGGCCTCTTCGAGGTCGTTCTCGACACGCAGGATGGACGTGGCCAGCTCCATCCACACCGACGGATCGGCGCCGGAGCCGGCCTTGCCGAGCAGGCGCACCTGGCCGGCGACGACCTGCTGCAGGCGCACCAGCCCCAGCGCGCCCAGCGTCGGACCGATGCGGTTGAGTCCCTCGACCGTCGCGCTGACGTCACCGGCGCCGCCGGCGCGCACGATCAGGTCGATCTGATCCTTGACGCGCGCGAAGTCCGCGCGGATCTCCTCGGCCACCTTGGACAGCAGCGAAGTGCTCGGTCCATGGATGCGCCGGCGCAGCTGGTCGAGCGCCGCGGCGTCCGGCAGATGGGCGTCGAGGTCGAAAGCCTGACGCACCGCCTGCACCCGTGGCCCGCCGGCCGTCGCGCGTCCGAGCAGGAACAGCAACTGCAGCGACAGCTCGCCGACTTCCGCGGCCGCAGCGTCCTCGCCATCCGCGGCGAGCACCTTGAGCTGCGGCACGAGGCGGCCGAACAGGCGCTTGAGTTCGAGCACGTTGCCGATGCCGCGCGCCAGATGCGCCTCGATGCAGGCAGCGGCGACCCGCCAGAGCTGGTGCACCGGCGTGCGGACCGCCGCCTGGGCGATCAGTTCGGATACCTTGCCGGCGCGCGCCGCGCCGGTCTGCGCATCGGCCCCGCTGCGCACCCAGGTCAGCAGCGCGGCCTGGAACACCGGCAGCAGGCGCGCCGCCTCGCGCTGCGCCGCACCGGGCTGCGCCGCACCACCGCTCGGCGGCGCCAGCTCCAGTCCCAGAGCCTGCATCTGCGCGACGAACAGATCGCTTTCGGTGAACACCGGCTGGCCACGAGCCAGACGCAGCTCGTTGATGGCGGGCTGCATGACCAGCGCGCTGTCGGGCGTGCCGTCCGCGAGTGCCTGCAGGTAGTCGGACAGCTGGATCGTGCCGCCGAGCAGCGCCGAGTACAGGGGTTCGGGATCGCTGATCCGGTGCTGCGCCAGATCCTGCAGGCCGGCCGCCATCTCGCCGGCCACCGCGGCCATGCCGTAGCACTGGATCATCGCGGCGGTGCCGCGCACCTGATCGAGTTCGTTGTACGCCTGCTGCAGTTGCAGCGGGTCACCGCCGCTCTCGGCGTAATGGTCGATCAGGCCGCGCGCGCGCGCGATGCTCTGTTCGATCTCGCCGCGCACCCAGTGGATGCCGGCGATCAGTTGCGGCCGCTGGCGCGCGTTCATAGCGCAGCGGACCGGAAAGCCTCACCCTGCACGAGCTTGTGCAGGGAGAACGCGAGCCACGGCTGTCCCTCGTGGACGAAGGCACCGAGCAGGTACGGCGTGTACGGCTGCGACTGCGCGGCCAGTTCGATGCGCTGCTCGCCGGGCGTGAACTGCCGGTAGCCGGCGACCTCGTCCACCAGCAGGCCGACCGGCACTTCCTTGGAATTGACGACGAGAATGCGCTGCAGACGATGATGCTCGGACGCGGCCAGGCCGAGCACGCCGGCCAGATCGACGATCGCCAGCAGTTCGCCGCGCACGTTGGCCATGCCGCGCAACCAGGGCCTGGCGTTGGGCACGCGGGTCGTCGAGGGTGGCGGCAGCACTTCGCGGACGTCGTCGCGCGGTGCGACCAGCCAGGTCGGACCGATCCGGAATCCGAGGCCGGTCCAGGTCTGCGCCTCGCCGGCAGCGGCATCCATGCGCGCCGCGCGCAGCAGGCTTTCGAGTTCGAGCAACAACCCGAACGGATCGCCCCGCATTGCCCTCAAGTCGCCCGCCATACCTCCCCCCGTTGCGCTCGCGCGCTACTTCTTGATGTGGGCCCGAACCGCCCCCAGCAGTTCGTCCTTGGTGAATGGCTTGGTCAGATACTCGTCCGAACCCACGATGCGGCCGCGTGCGCGGTCGAACAATCCGTCCTTGGACGACAGCATGATCACCGGCGTGCGCGCGAAGCGCGGGTTGCCCTTGATCAGCGCACAGGCCTGATAGCCATCCAGGCGCGGCATCATGATGTCGATGAAGATCAGGTCCGGAGCGTGATCGGCGATCTTGGCCAGGGCCTCGAACCCGTCCTGCGCGGTGATGACCTGATAGCCCTCGCGCGCGAGCAGCGTCTCGGCGGTGCGCCGGATGGTTTGGCTGTCATCGATGACCATGACCTTCACGGCCGACTCTTTCGCCACTCAATTCCCCTGGAAGGTGCAGCTGCGTCGATCGAGTTGTTTTAGCACAGTCGCCGGTCTGCTTAACAGCGTGGCGCGCCTCCCCGCGCACGCCGATGCACGCCCATGCGCTACCATGCGCGTCCAGGCGCCCGGCGTAGGCGAACGCTGCCGCCTCTCCGTGCGCGAACCACCGCGAGCCCCGACATGCTGAGCCCCGTTCCCCACCTGACGACTGCACAGACCGGTCCGCTGCTGGCGCTGGAGTCGAAGCTGCTGCAGCGCTCCGCCGACATCGAAGCCTGGTTCCGCGAGCAGTGGCTGAAGACGCCACCGCCGTTCTACAGCTCGGTCGATCTGCGCAATGCCGGCTTCAAGCTGGCGCCGGTCGATACCAACCTGTTTCCCGGCGGCTTCAACAACCTCAACACGGCATTCGAGCCGCTGTGCGTGCAGGCGCTGCAGACCGCGATCCAGCGCGTCTGCCCGACCGCACGGCGCGTGCTGCTGATCCCTGAGAACCACACGCGCAACAAGTTCTACCTGGAGAACGTCGGCACGCTGGTCGATCTGATCACCAAGGCCGGGTTCCACGTGCGTGTCGGCTCGCTGATCCCCGACCTGCACGAGCCGACCGACCTGACACTGGAAGTCTCCGGGCGCACGCTGCGCCTCGAGCCGCTGCAGCGCAGCGGCGACCGCCTGCACGTCGGCGACTTCCATCCCTGCGCGGTGCTGCTCAACAACGACCTGTCCGCCGGTGTGCCGGAGATCCTGCGCAACCTCGACCAGGACGTGATCCCGCCGCTCGATCTGGGCTGGCATGCGCGGCAGAAATCCAATCATTTCGGCTTCTACCGCGAGGTCGCCAAGGAGCTCGGTGCGCTGATCGACCTGGACCCGTGGCTGATCGACCCGCTGTTCCGCAACTGCGGCCAGATCAACTTCCAGAAGCGCGAGGGCCAGGAGTGCCTGGAGGCCAACGTCGCCCTGCTGCTCGAGGACATCGCCGCCAAGTACAAGGAGTACGGCATCCAGGACGAGCCTTTCGTCATCGTCAAGTCCGAGGCCGGCACCTACGGCATGGGCGTGATGACCGCGCGCAGCGTCGAGGACATCCGCAACATGAACCGCAAGGCACGCACGCACATGTCCAGCGCCAAGGAAGGACGCGAGGTCACCGGCGCGATCATCCAGGAGGGTGTCTACACCTTCGAGAAGATGGGCGCCGAAGGCGCCACCGCCGAGCCGGTGGTGTACATGATCGACCAGTTCGTCGTCGGCGGTTTCTACCGCCTCAACTCGCAGCGTGGCAACCAGGAAAACCTGAACGCGCCCGGCATGCGCTTCGAGCCGCTCGCGTTTGACGAGTGCTGCAGCCATCCCGATCCAGCCTGCGGTCCGGACGAGCGTCCGAACCGCTTCTACGCCTATGGCGTCGTCGCGCGACTGGCCGCGCTGGCCGCGGCGCGCGAGATCGAGGCGACCGTGCAGCTGGCCAAGCCGGCGGCCGCCTGAGCGTCGTCGAGCGATGAACCGTACTCTGGCGGTGGTGATGGATCCCATCTCCACCATCAAACCCTACAAGGACACCACGCTCGCGCTGATGCTGGCGGCGCAGAAGCGGGGCTGGAGGCTGCATTACCTGGAGATGGCGGACCTGTGGATCCGCGACGGCGCGGCGATGTGCCGGGCCCGCCCGGTCGAGGTGTTCGACGACACCAAGCACTGGTTCGACTTGGGCGAAGCAACCGAGCGACGCCTCGGCACCTTCGACGCGATCCTGATGCGCAAGGACCCGCCGTTCGATCTGGAGTTCGTCGCCGCGACTTACGTCCTCGAACGCGCCGAGCAGGACGGCGCGCTGGTCGTCAACCGCCCGCGTTCGCTGCGCGATGCCAACGAAAAGGTGTTCATCAGCTGGTTCGCGCAGTGCTGCGCACCGACCGTGATCGCGCGCGACGCCGCGACGCTGCGCGCCTTCCACGCCGAGCATGGCGACATCATCTGCAAGCCGCTCGACGGCATGGGCGGTGCCGGCATCTTCCGCATCGGCCGCGACGGCCTGAACCTGGGCGCCATCATCGAGACGCTGACCGACAACGGTCGCCGTCACATCATGGCGCAGCGCTACATCCCCGAGATCGTCCACGGCGACAAGCGCATCCTGGTGGTCGATGGCGAACCGGTGCCCTACGCACTGGCGCGCATCCCGCAGCCCGGCGAAACGCGCGGCAATCTCGCCGCCGGCGGCCGCGGCGAACCGCGCCCGCTGTCCGCGCGCGACCGCTGGATCGCCGCGCAGGTCGGGCCGAAACTGCGCGAGATGGGCCTGCTGTTCGTGGGCCTCGACGTGATCGGCGACTCCCTCACCGAGATCAATGTCACTTCGCCGACCTGCGCACGCGAGCTCGACGCCGCCTGCGGCCTGGACATCGGCGGCGAGGTCATCGCGGCCATCGAGAGGCGTCTCGCCGCGCGAGCGCGCTCTGCCTAGCGCTACATGGACGTTTCGCCGATTTCGAGACTGCCGTTCTCGACGATGTTCCTGCGCCGGCTGCTGGTGGGCCTCGGGCTCGCGGCGCTGTTTGCCTGGCTGGCGCTGCGGCAGCCGCCCGGAACCGATCCGCGGCTGGTCGAGCGCGAGTTCCTGGCGATGGGCACGATCATCTCCGCGTCGCTGTATCTCGATCCGGGCCAGCCGCGCGATGCCGGCGAAGCGGCGCTGCGCGATCTGGAGGATTTCCTGCGTGCCTACGAGGCGCGCTGGAGCGCCTGGGGCACCGGTGCGCTGGGCCAGCTCAACCAGGCGCTCGCCCGCGGCGAGACCGTGACGATTCCACCGGCGCTGCAGCCGCTGTTCAGCCGCGCCGCGGCGCTGTCCGCAGCCAGCGGCGGGCGCTTCGACGTGCGCATCGGCCGCCTGGTCGAACTGTGGGGTTTCCACGACGAGACGCGGTTCCGCAGCGAACCACCGACCGCCGACGCCGTCGCCGCAGCCGTCCACGCACTGCAGGCCGCGCCGCCGCTGGACGCGGCCGCGCACAGCTACGGCCCGGCCCGCGCGGTCTGGCTCGACTTCGGCGCGATCGCCAAGGGCGATGCCACCGATCTGGCGATCGAACGGCTGCGCAGCGCCGGCTTCGCGCATGCGATCGTCAACCTCGGCGGCAATCTGCGCGTCGCCGGGCGGCGCGGCGACCGGCCGTGGCGCATCGGCGTGCGCCATCCGCGCGTCGACGCGCAGCATCGCGTGCTCGCCTCGCTGGAGACGTCCGGCGACGAGGCGGTGGTCACCAGCGGCGACTACGAACGCTATTTCGAGTTCGAGGGCCGTCGCTACCACCACCTGCTCGACCCGCACAGCGGTTACCCGGCCACCGGGCTGCAGGCGGTCACCGTGGTCGCAGCGGACGGCGCACTCGCCGACGCGGCCAGCACCGCGCTGTTCGTCGCCGGTCCGCTGGCCTGGCGCGAGACCGCGCGCGCGCTGGGCATCGACCAGGCTTTCGTCGTCGAGGCGGACGGCCGCATCGTGGTGACCGCGGCGCTGGCCCGGCGCATCCGCTTCGCCGACGACAGCATGCCGCAGACCGTGCCGTGACCCGCGGCGACGTCCTGGCGATTGGACTCGCGGCGATGCTGGTCGGCGTGTCGTACGCGCGCCACTGGAAGCCGCCGGTCACGGCGACGCGTTTCGAAGTCCGCGTCGCCGGGCAGGTCGTCGGCCGCTATCCGCTCGCCATCGACCGCGAACTGATGATCGATGGCGCACTCGGTCTGTCCAAGTTGAAGGTCGAGAACGGCCGGGTGCGCTTCGCCGCGAGTCCTTGCCGCAACAAGGTGTGCGTGCACAGCGGCTGGCTCAGCCACGGCGGCGAAGCAGCCGCCTGCCTGCCCAACCGGGTCAGCATCACGCTCGCGGGCGATGCCGGCAGCGGCGTCGATGCGGTCAGCTTCTGATGGCCGCCGCGCCGCCGACCGCAGACCGCGAGGACCGGCTGGTCGCCGGTTTCGCCGCGCTGGCGATCGTCATCCACGTGATCGAGGCCGGATTTCCCTCGCCGGTCCCCGGCGTGAAGCCGGGCCTGGCCAACGTCGTCACGCTGATCGTGCTGGTGCGGTACTCGCTGCGCCTGGCCTTGTGGGTCGCGCTGCTGCGCGTGCTGGTCGGCAGCCTGTTGGTCGGCAGCTTCCTCGCACCGGGATTCTGGCTGTCGCTGTGCGGCGCCGGCGCAAGCCTGGCCGCATTGGCGCTCGGAACGGCCTGGAGTCGAACGGTCCCGGCCCTGCGCCTGTCACCCTTGGGACTGTCGGTGCTGTCCGCGCTGGCGCACATGGCCGGTCAGTTCGCCGTGGCTTACGGCGTATTCGTGCCGCATCCCGGCCTGCTGCGCCTGCTGCCGCCGCTGCTGACCGCCGCACTGCTGTTCGGTCTGGCGACTGGCGGCGCCGCGCAGGCGATCCTGCGGCACCTGCCCCCGGTCCCTTCCGACGATACCGTTCGGCCGCCCACCGCGCGCGCGCCTTGACTCCGGGGTCCGGCGGCGGATACTGGCGTCATGAGCGAAACCGGCGCCTTCCTCAAGAATCAGTTCCTCGTCGCGATGCCCAGCCTCGAGGACGAGAACTTCAGCCACACGGTCTCGCTGCTGTGCGAGCACAGCGACGACGGTGCGATCGGCCTGGTCATCAACCGCCCCACCGAACTCAAGCTGACCGAGATGATGGAACAGATGGAACTGGACCACGACCAGGTCGATCGTGACGCCCTTGTGTACTGGGGCGGTCCGGTGCAACCCGAGCGCGGCTTCGTGATCCACCGCGATCCGGGCGGCTGGGAATCGTGCATGTCACTGGGCGCGGGTCTGTACATCACCACCTCGCGCGACATCCTGCGCGCCATCGGCAAGGGCGAGGGCCCCAGCGACTACGTCGTCGTACTCGGCTACGCCGGCTGGGGCGCGGGTCAGCTCGAAAACGAGATCCTGCACAACGCCTGGCTCAACGCGCCGCTCGACGAGCAGATCCTGTTCCGCACGCCGATCCAGCAGCGCTGGCAGGCGGCCACGAAGCTGCTCGGCGTCGATGTCACGCAGCTCGCCGGCAACGCCGGACACGCCTGATCGACGGCACGGCGACGCGTGCCGCTGTTCCTGGCTTTCGACTACGGTGAAAAGCGCATCGGCGTCGCGGTCGGCGACGACCTCACGCGCAGCGCGCGTGCGCTCGCTGCAGTCGCTGGCAACGACTGGCCGTCGCTGGACAAGCTGGTGTCCGAGTGGAGGCCCAGCGCGCTGATCGTCGGCCTGCCGCTGCACGAGGACGGCTCCGAGCAGCGCACCACCGCGGCCGCGCGCGCCTTCGCCACGCAGCTCGGCGCGCGTACCCGGCTCCCGGTCCATCTCGCCGACGAACGCTACAGCTCGCGCGCCGCGGACGACCTGCTGCGCGATGCGCGCGCCAGCGGGCGGATGACGCGGCGCGTGCGCAAGGGCGATCGTGACGCGCAGGCGGCGCGGGTGATCCTGCAGCAGTGGCTGGAGCAGAACGTCTGAACGCAGGGGACGCCCGTTGCTCGCCGCCCGTGCGACGCCGCGGTGTCAGGCCGACCGCAACTGCGCCTCCAATGCCGCGCGCCGCTCGGCCGTGCCGACATCCGACCACAGTCCCGCGTAGCGTTCGGCGCCGACGCGGCCGGCGTCGATCGCGCGACGCAGCAGCGGCGCCAGCGGAAAGGCGCCGGGCGCGCAGCCGTCGAACAGCTCCGGTCGCAGCACTGCCAGGCCGCTGTAGGTCAGGCGCTCCCCGGCGCTCCGGGCACGGCCCGCGACGCAGGCGAAATCGCCCTGCGGGTGATGCGCGGGATTGGCCACGAGCACCAGATGCGCTTGGTCCGCTGCGGCGAGGCACCGCGCACGCTCGACGAGTCGCGCCATCGGGTAGTCGCAGTACACGTCGGCGTTGACGACGACGAACGGCGCCGGCCCGAGCCGCGGCAGCGCGCGGTGGATGCCGCCGCCGGTCTCCAGCGCCGGCCAGCCCTCGTCCGAATAGTCGATCGCCAGGCCGTAGCGCGCACCGTCGCCGAGCGCCTCGCGGATCTGCGCGCCGAGCCAGCCGAGGTTGACCACGACCCGCGCGACGCCCGCGTCCTTCAGGCGCAGCAGGTGATGCTCGATCAGCGGCCGGCCGCCGATCTCGACCAGCGGCTTGGGCGTGTGATCGGTCAGGGGCCGCATGCGCTCACCGCGACCGGCGGCGAGGATGAAGGCCGCGACGCTCATTGGCCGGCCTGCAGATCCAGCTCGTCGAACAGCCACAGCAGCGCGGCCAGCTCGGCATAGCGCTCGGCGATCTGGCGCACATAGCCGATGAAGCGTGGCACGTCGGCGAGGTAGTGCGGCTTGCCGTCGCGGTAGTGGATGCGCGCGAAGATGCCGATCACCTTGAGATGCCGCTGCAGCCCCATCCAGTCACAGGCGCGTCGGAACGCGTCGAAGTCCGCGTCCACCGGCAGGCCGGCCTGGCGTGCCTGCATCCAATAGCTGCGCATCCAGGTCTCGACCCGCGCGGCGGGCCACGACCGGAAGGCGTCGCGCAGCAGCGAAACCAGGTCGTAGCTGATCGGGCCTTCGACCGCGTCCTGGAAATCGAGGATGCCCGGGTTGGGTGCCGACACCATCAGGTTGCGCGGCATGTAGTCGCGGTGCACGTACACCCGTGGCTGCGCCAGCGCCGACGCGATCAGCCGGCGGTTGACCGCGGACAGCGCCTCGCGCTGCGCCGGGGTCAGCGCGCGTCGCAGGTGCCGCGCGACGTACCAGTCCGGGAACAGATCCAGCTCGCGCTGCAGCAAGTCGGCGTCATAGGGCGGCAGCACGCCGGGGCGGCTCGCCTGCTGCCAGCGCAGCAGCGCGGTGATCGCGTCCTGCATGAGCCGATCGGCATTGCCTTCGTCGAGAACCTGCAGGAAGGTCTGCCGGCCGAGATCGGTCAGGAGCAGGTACCCGCGTTCACGGTCCTCGGCGAGCACGCGCGGCGCGTGCAGGCCGGCTTCGTGCAACAGCTGGGCGACGGCGATGAACGGTACGACGTTCTCGCGCTCCGGCGGGGCGTCCATGACGATCCAGCTGCCACCGGTGTGGCCCGTGACGCGAAAGTAACGGCGGAAACTCGCGTCCGCGGAAGCCGGCGCGAAATCGGCGATGTCGCCGCGCAGCTGCGCGGATGCCCAGTCGCGCGCGGCCCTGGCGCGCGGATCGAGTTCGGTGGCGGTGGTGGACATGGTGCGGATCGTGGAATCGGCGCGCAGCTTACCCCAGTACAATGCCCGGCTCATGCGCACCTTCCGATCCCTTCTCTGGCTGTTGGCCGCCGTTCCGTGCGTGTTGCGGCCGGGTGCGGCCGGTGCGGCCTGCGTCCAGCTCACCGAGCCGCTGCCGGAACTGGGCGACGCCGGCGATCCGCGCCTGATCCTCGACGCCGACGACGTCGATCTCAGCGCCGAAGGCCTGTCGCGGCTCAAGGGGGCGGTGCGGCTGCGCTTCGGCGACAAGCTGTTCAGCGCCGAGCAGCTGAGCTTCGACGAGCAGACCCGGACCGTCGATGTGCAGGCCGAATCGACCTTCCGCAACCGCGACCTGCTGATCCGCTCGCAGTCCGCGCACTTCGATCTCGACGACGAAACCGGCCGCTTCGAAGGCAACGAGTTCATCCTGCCGCAGCGCTCGGCGCGCGGGCGCTCCGACCTCGTCGCCCTGGCCCGCGATGGCCGCGCGCAGCTGAACGGCGTGCGCTTCACCACCTGCGCGCCCGACTCGGACGCCTGGTACCTGGAAGCCGGCTCCATCGAACTCGACCACGACGAAGGACTCGGCACCGCGCGCAATGCGCGGCTGCGTTTCTTCGGCGTGCCGATCCTGTACGCACCCTGGTTCCAGTTTCCGATCGACGACCGCCGCCGCACCGGGCTGCTGTTCCCCACCGCCGGCGAATCGGACAAGACCGGATTCGACGTGCGTGTGCCGCTCTACCTCAATCTGGCGCCCAACTACGACGCGACGCTCACCCCGCGCTACATGACCCGGCGCGGCTGGCAGCTCGACACGGCCGGCCGCTACTTGCTGCCGCGCGCCGAGGGCGACCTGCGCTACGAGTACCTGCCGAGCGACCAGGTGACCGGGCAGCCGCGCAGCTACACGAGCTTCCAGCATCGCGGCGTACTGTCCCCGCGCCTGGGACTGGACGTCCGCTACGCCGAAGTCAGCGACCGCGCCTACTTCGAGGATCTGGGCGGCTCGGTGGACCTGAGCTCGATCACGCATCTCGAACGCAGCGCGCGCCTGATCTATGCGGTGCCGGCGAAGTACACCGTGCGCATGCTCGTCCAGGACTATCAGACGATCGCCAGCAATCTGGCCGCCGTCGAGGACCCCTACCAGCGCATGCCGCAGATCCGCTTCGACGCGATCACGCGCAACGACGTGTGGGACACGCGGCTGGGGGCCGACGCCGAGTACGTCAACTTCGTGCGCAGCGGTTCGGTGCAGGGTCAGCGCATCGATCTGCATCCCTTCCTGCGCATGGAGAAAGACCGCGTCTCCTGGTTCGCCAACTCGCAACTGGACTTCCGCTACACCGGCTACGTGCTCAGCGACACCGGCGCGACACAGCCGTCGCGCCTGGACCGCGCCCTGCCCGCGTTCAGCGCCGAGTCCGGGCTGCGCTTCGAGCGCATCACCGCATCCGGCGCGCCGCAGACGCTGGAGCCGCAGCTGCACTATCTCTACGTGCCTTATGAAAACCAGGACGCGCTGCCGGTGTTCGACAGCGGTGAACCCGACTTCGACTTCACGCAGCTGTTCGCGCACAACCGTTTTTCCGGCAAGGACCGCATTTCCGACGCCAACCAGTTCGCGGTCGCGCTGACCGGCCGCCAGCTCGACGCGGACTCCGGCAGCGTGCGGGCACGCGCCAGCATCGGCCAGCTGTTCCGCTTCCAGGCGCCACGCGTGCGCCTGCCGGGCGAGCCGGCGCCGGACCGCGGCGCCACCGACTTCATCGGCAGCCTCGACTACTACCTGTTCGAGAACTGGAGCCTGCGGCTCGACACGCAGTGGTCGCCGGAGAACGCCGAGTTCACGCGGACCGGCACTGGCCTGCGTTACAGCCGCGACGGACGCATGGCGGAGCTCGCCTATCGCTACCGCCAGGACCTGCTCGAACAGACCGATCTGATCGTCTCGACGCCGCTGGCCGCCGGCTTCAGCCTGATCGGGCGCTGGCGCTACTCGATCCGCGACCAGAGCTCGCTGGACACGCTGGCCAGCGTCCAGTACGAGACCTGCTGCTGGGCGCTGCGCACCTCGTACCGGCGCTATGTCGCCGACACCCAGGGGCGCTTCAATTCCGGCATCTACCTGCAGCTGGAGCTCAAGGGTCTCGCCCGCATCGGCACGGCGATGACGAACCTGTTCCCGGCCAGCATGGTCGAATAGGCCCGGACCCGGCCGGCGCCCGGCCAATACGCGATAATCCACCTTTCAGCACGCCCTCCTGCCCTCATGAAGCTGCCCTTCTCCTCCATCCTCGGTCCGCTCGCGGCCGCGCTGCTGGCTGTCGCCGGCACCCTGACGGGCGTCCACGCCGGTCAGCCCCTGGACCGCATCCTGGTCGTCGTCAACGACGGCGTGATCCTGCAGAGCGATCTCGACCGCGCGATGGACGATGCCCGTCGCCAGATCCGCGAGCGCGGCATCGCGCAGCCGGACGAAGCCGTGCTGCGTGCCCAGGTGATGGAGCGCCTGATCCTGATGCGCGTGCAGACGCAGCGCGCGCAGGCGGCCGGCATCCGTGTGGACGACCGCGACCTCAACGACGTGCTGACCAGCATCGCGCGCCAGAACGGCATGAATCTCGCCGAGTTCGCCGACGCCGTGCGCAAGGACGGCCTGGACTACCTCGCGGTGCGCGAGCAGATCCGCGAGGAGGTCATCATCCAGCGCCTGCGCGCGCGCGAAGTGGACAGCCGCGTCAGCGTCACCGACCAGGACGTGGACATGTTCCTGGCCGCCCAGGGTGCGGAGGCCGATGCCGAGTACCGGCTGTCGCACATCCTGGTCGCGGTGCCGGAGGGCGCGAACTCGGAAGCGCGCGATGCGGCGCGCCGGCGCGCCGAAGACCTGCTCAAGCGCGTGCGCGGCGGCGAGGATTTCGCCCAGGTGGCGATCGCGCACTCCGACGGCCAGCAAGCCCTGCAGGGCGGCGACCTCGACTGGCGCCGTGCCGGCGACCTGCCGCAGCTGTTCGCACAGACGGCCGCGAAGCTCGCACCGGGCCAGATCAGCGACCTGATCGAGACCTCGGGCGGCTTCCACATCATCAAGCTCGTCAGCCAGCGTGGCGGCACCGAGCGCAAGACCGTCAACGAGACCCACGCGCGCCACATCCTGCTGCAGACCAACGCGGTGCGCAGCGACGACCAGGCGCGGCTGCTCGCGCGCGACCTGTACGACCGCCTGCAGAAGGGCGAGGACTTCGCCAAGCTGGCGAAGGAATACTCGGACGATCCGGGCTCGAAGAACAACGGCGGCGATCTCGGCTTCCAGGCACCGGGCGTGTTCGCGCCCGAGTTCCAGATCCGCATCGACCAGCTCCAGCCCGGCGAGCTGTCGCCGCCGTTCCGGACCCAGTTCGGCTGGCACATCGCCGGCGTAATCGAGCGCCGCACGCGCGACACCACCGACGAGACGCGTCGGGCCCGCGCCCGCGCCGCGATCGGCAACCGCAAGTCGGCCGAGGAGTACGACATCTGGCTGCGCCGGCTGCGCAACGAGGCCTACGTCGAGTACCGCAACAAGACGGATGCCGACGCCGCACAGAAATCGTGAGACCCCGGGTCCCGCGCATCCTCATCACCCCCGGCGAACCGGCCGGCATCGGCCCTGACCTCGTCTGCGCGGTCGCGCAGGCGCCGTCTGCGGCGCAGCGCATCGCCGTCTGCGACCCGCAGCTGCTGCGGGAACGTGCACGCGCGCTCGGCCTGAGCCTCAAGCTGCGCGACGCCGACCTGGCGACGGCGCCGGTGGCGCAGGCCGCCGGCGAGCTGGCGGTGCTGCCGGTCGCGCTGTCGCGCAGCGCCGAGCCGGGCCGGCCCGATCCGGCGAACGCGACCTCGGTGCTGCAGACGCTCGACCGCGCCGCGCAGCTGTGCCTGGACGGCGCCGCCGACGCGCTGGTCACCGGCCCGGTGCAGAAGAGCACGATCAACGATGCCGGCATCGCCTTCAGCGGGCATACGGAATACCTGGCCGCGCGCTGCGGCGGCGTGCAGCCGGTGATGATGCTGGTCGCCGGCGGATTGCGCGTCGCGCTGGCGACGACCCACCTGCCGCTGCGCGCGGTCGCCGATGCGATCACGCCCTCGCTGCTGCGGCAGGTGCTGCAGGTCCTGCTCACCGATCTGCGCCGCAGCTTCGGCATCGACACGCCGTGCGTGCGGGTCTGCGGGCTCAATCCGCATGCCGGCGAATCCGGCCATCTGGGCCGGGAAGACGCCGACATCATCGCGCCGGTGATCCGCGAGCTGAGCGCCGCGGGACACCGCGTCGAAGGCCCCTTGCCGGCCGACACGCTGTTCACGCCGCGCCATCTTAGGGGCACCGACGCAGTACTGGCGATGTATCACGATCAGGGCCTGCCGGTGCTCAAGTACGCCGGCTTCGGTCAGGCGGTCAACGTCACGCTGGGCCTGCCGATCATCCGCACCTCGGTCGATCACGGCACCGCGCTCGATCTCGCCGGCAGCGGACGCGCCGAAGCCGGCAGCCTGCAAGCGGCAATCGCTCTCGCGCTGGAGCTGGCAACCACGAAGGCGCAGGCATGACCGCGCCGCACGCCGCCAAGCGCCGCTTCGGCCAGAACTTCCTGCACGATCCCTACGTCATCGAACGCATCCTGCGCGCGATCGACCCGCAGCCGGGCGACACGCTGGTCGAGATCGGTCCGGGCCTCGGAGCGCTGACGGTTCCGCTGCTCGAACGCACCGGCCGGCTCACCGTGGTCGAGATCGACCGCGACGTGATTCCGCTGCTGCGCGAGCGCTGCGGCGGTCGTCCCGGCCTGAAGGTGATCGAGGCCGACGCGCTGCGCCTCGACTACCGCGCGCTGCAACCCGCCGGCGGGCACATCCGTCTTGCCGGCAACCTGCCTTACAACATTTCCACGCCGCTGCTGTTCCACCTGCTCGAACAGGCCGACGCGATCGCCGACATGCACTTCATGCTGCAGAAAGAGGTCGTCGATCGCATGTGTGCCGGTCCCGGTGATCCAGCCTACGGGCGCCTGTCGGTGGCACTGGCCGCGCGCTGCGCGGTCAGCCACCTGTTCGACGTCGGCCCCGGCGCCTTCCGTCCGGCGCCCAAGGTCGATTCCGCCGTCGTGCGCCTGGTGCCGCGCGCGCCGGACTTCGAGATCCGCGACCTGGACGCGTTCGACCGTGTCGTCACGCGCGCCTTCGGCCAGCGCCGCAAGACGCTCGCCAACACGCTCAAGGGCCTGCTCGACAGCGCGCAGATCGCTGCCGCCGGCGTCGATCCGCGCGCGCGCGCCGAGACCCTGCACGCCCGCGACTTCGCCCGCCTCGCCGCGCAGCTGCGCTGAACACCGGCAAGACAGCCGCGCCGGACACACCGTGGCCCCGCTCGCGGCGGCGGCGGAACACTCGCGCGGGCCAGGAACACCGCCGTCGGTGGACAGTCCTTTCCAATCCAGAGATGAGCCTGAAGGGCGGATCTGAGTGAGGGGCTGTCAGGCGGCGGGACGCTGGGCTTTGCTGATGGAAAGGAACAACTG
>NZ_JBEAAM010000067.1:0-508 GCF_040066175.1 Fontimonas sp. SYSU GA230001 | reverse complement strand
CCGAAACGCCGAAAATCGGCGCATGAAACTCGCCACGCTCAAGGACGGCACCCGCGACGGGCGCCTGGTCGTCGTCTCGCGCGATCTGGCGCGCTGCATCGCCGTGCCGCAGATCGCGCGCACCCTGCAATCCGCGCTCGACCGCTGGAACGAAGTGGAACCGCAGCTGCGCGTCGTATCCGGACGGCTCGACGACGGTGACTATGGCGAGGAAGCGGAAGGCTTCCATCCGATCGCCTGCCGCTCGCCGCTGCCGCGCGCCTACCAGTGGGCCGACGGCTCGGCCTACGTGAACCACGTCGAACTGGTACGCAAGGCGCGCGGCGCCGAGATGCCGCCGAGCTTCTGGAGCGATCCGTTGATGTACCAGGGCGGCAGCGACAGCTTTCTCGATCCGATGGGCCCGATCGAGGCGGCTTCGGAGGACTGGGGCATCGACCTCGAAGCGGAGATTGCCGTCGTCACCGGCGACGTGCCGATGGGCGCCAGTGCAGAGACGGCAGGTGCG
>NZ_JBEAAM010000066.1:0-521 GCF_040066175.1 Fontimonas sp. SYSU GA230001 | reverse complement strand
GCACCCGGTGCACGACACCGTGACCAAGACCTACCGGCATCTGAACTTCTTCCAGCACGAGTGCGTGCTTGAAGTGCGCACCCCGCGAGTGAAGCTGCCCGACGGGCGGGTAGCACTGGTCAAGCCGCCCTTTGCTGGCAAGCTCTCGGGCTTCACGCTGCTGTTCGAGGCGCTGGTGCTGATGCTGGCGCGGCAGATGCCGTTTGCCGCCGTGGCGCGCATTGCCGGCATCTCGGCGTACCGGGTGCTGGCGATCTGCCGGCGCTACGTGGCACTGGCGTTGCAGCAGGCCGATTTCAGCCAGGTCAAGGCGCTGGCCATCGACGAAACCTCGCGCGCCCGCGGTCACGACTACATCACCCTGGCGGCCGACGCCATCGAGCGACGGGTGTTGGCCGTGGCTGAAGGGCGCGACACCAAGACCGTCGCCGCCATCGCCGCGGAGCTGGCCAAACACGGCTGCCCGTCCGAGCAAATCGAGTCGGTCAGCATCGACATGTCGCCGGCGTTCATCAAGGGCT
>NZ_JBEAAM010000065.1:0-585 GCF_040066175.1 Fontimonas sp. SYSU GA230001 | reverse complement strand
GGCTCTGTTGAAAAACGAGTGGGTTACCGGGCATGAGGGTTGACCGCGCCGAAGTCGAGTTTGCCGGCGATCAGGAAGATGACGGTTCTGGTCGTGTCGAAGCGCGTGAAGCCGCGCGCGCGGCGCTTGGCGGCCTGGAACAGGCCGTTGAGCGCTTCGAGGAAGCCATTGGTCTGTCGGGTCTGCGCCCAAGCCACGATGCCATCGAGGTGGCGGCGCACGAGCGTGGCAACCTGCTTCATCGGTTCGACCTTGGAGCGCATGACGCAGGTGCACCAGTGCTTGAGCATGTCTCGCACGACGTTGATCTGCTTGCGCTCGAGGATTTCGCGCAACCGTTCCTTGTAGAACCAGGCGCGCGCGGTGCGCACGGTGGTCATGCGGGCGATGAGCGCGTCCAGATCGGCGGCAGCCTCGGGCCTGAGGCTGGCGCGGTCCTTGAGCAGCGACCAGCGCATCCCCTTGAGGGACTTGTCGGTGCGCTGCTCGATGCGCCGCATCTTGTCCACGGCCGCGTTGGCATGCCAGACGACGTGGAACTTGTCGAAGGTGATCCGCGCGTTGGGCAGCGTCTCGGTGCAGCCC
>NZ_JBEAAM010000064.1:0-586 GCF_040066175.1 Fontimonas sp. SYSU GA230001 | reverse complement strand
GGCGTTGGGGCTTACGACTGATCAGGGGGCTTTGAGATGAAGCTGCATCTTGAGTGGTCACGTCCGGTACCGTTGAAGGACGCAACAGCAGAAAACCTAGTCTTCAAAGCTGACCTGTCGAAGATTTCCACCGCGTCAGGAATCTACGTATTCGGCCGCCGTTGGGGCAGCCAGTTCGAGGCGCTCTATGTTGGAAAGGCTGCGAACGTCAGGAGCCGTGTCAAGTCTCACTTCAACAACCTTCGGCTGATGCAGCATGTGAAGAATGCCAGGAACGGAAAGCGAGTCGTCCTGACGGCAAGGTTTGTCGCAAGGCCAGGTCAACAGGTCGAGAAGTGCCTGCGCGTTCTGGAGCGAGGCTTTATTCGGTATTTCCTCTCTGAGGGCCATGATCTCGTCAATAAACAGGGCACTTCCATTCGGCGCCATGAGGTCACGTCCACAGGTAGGCACCCACGCCGTGTTTTTCCGAACAGCATGTACGTTGAGAAGGCCAAGGGTGAGTAGCTACGGCAGCCCCAACTATCAGCTCCAGCCGACGTGCCACTCGCTGCGCTCGCGGCACGCGGCTGAGCTGGGGCGTTGG
>NZ_JBEAAM010000063.1:0-624 GCF_040066175.1 Fontimonas sp. SYSU GA230001 | reverse complement strand
CTGCGAGATGAGGAATACCTGCGCTTGAAGGTGCTCACCTGCATGCTGCCGGAGCTGTGAAAGTGCGCAAAAGTACCCACACGATTTCACGAAGACCCATTTGTATCTTGCTCGTCGCATCCAGACATAACATCGTATACGTCAGAGCCAGGCCCCACAGTTTGAAGTGACTCTTGTGCTCCATTCGGAAGATCGAAACTGCCTTCCACCTTGACGAGGGGATTGCTCAGCCCACCAGGAGTAAACATGAAGGCGCAAATTGCGCCGTCTTCGGTCGACGCATCACCTTGGCATAGCCCGTCGCTACGCAGATAAGGTGCAATGAGGAGGAGTAGGTGCGAGACGGGCTTGGGGGAAGGAGAAACTCCAATTTGGTCGGTGTAGTGGGACGCGAGACTCTTCGCTTCCGTGCGCGAAACCCGATTCCTGAAAACGGGGTCTTCGTGAAATCGTGTGGGTACTTTTGCGCACTTTCACAGCTCCGGCAGCATGCAGGTGAGCACCTTCAAGCGCAGGTATTCCTCGTCTCGCAGGCCGTAGGCGCGGCGCTGGATGACGCGGATCTTGTTGTTGAGTCCTTCGACGAAGCCGAGCGAGACCTTGTTCTCGGGTCTGCAGTAGGCA